>JBIIHO010000071.1:0-7824 GCA_044235605.1 Steroidobacteraceae bacterium
GTGCCTGCGTGGTCGATGAAGGTCATGGGGCATTAGTTTTCCGGTTACGTCGGCTTGTAGATACTGTATAAATAAACAGTATGCCAAGACAAGCCCCGAAACTCCCGAATCCACCCGGTTATACCGAGCTGCACTGTCTGAGCAGCTTCAGTTTTCTGCGTGGGGCCTCCCAGCCGGAGGAATTGGCCGCGCGGGCCGAGGCGCTCGGGTACGAGGCGCTTGCCATCACCGATGAATGCTCGGTGGCCGGTGTCGTGCGCGCCTATGCCGCGCTCAAGGGGCGTGCGACGCGACTCATCGTCGGTGCCGAGTTCCGGCTCGACTGCGGCGTGCCGCTCGTCGTGCTTGCGGCAGATCGTCGGGGCTACGGCCAGTTGTGCCGTTTGATCACGCGCGGGCGTCGTGCCGCTCCGAAGGGTCGTTACCGGTTGACGCGTGACGATATCGTCGAGCTCATCTCGCCTCGGCACTGTCTCCTGTTGTGGACGCCGCGACCCGCCGATGTGACCACCGACGATGCCGTCGTCTGGATGCGTAAGCATTTTGACGGCGCCGCCTGGATCGCCGTGGAGTTACTGCGGGATGGTACGGAGCGCGCCCATCTCGCCACGCTCACGCGCCTCGCGAACGAGGTAGGGTTGCCGCTCGTCGCTGCCGGTGGCGTCCGCATGCATTCGCGCGCGCGGCGTCGACTGCACGATGCGCTGACGGCGATTCGCCTCAACACCACAGTCGACGCAGCAGGGCTCGAGTTGCTGCCTTGCGGCGAGCGACATCTACGTGAGCGTCATCGTCTCGCACGGCTCTATCCGCCTGCGCTGCTCGCCGAAACGCTCGTCATCGCGGCGCGTTGTCGCTTCTCGCTCGATGAACTGCGTTACGAGTATCCGCGTGAGATCGTCCCTGAGACGCATACCCCGGCGTCCTGGTTGCGTACGCTCGTCGAGCGCGGAGCAGAGCGTCGCTGGGGTGGCAGCGCCACACGCGATGTCATGCCGGCTTATGTGCGAACGCTCGTCGAGCACGAACTCGCATTGATCGCCGAACTCGCTTATGAGCCTTACTTTCTGACCGTGCACGATATCGTCGAGTTCGCGCGCAGTCGCGGAATTCTTTGTCAGGGTCGCGGGTCGGCCGCTAACTCTGCGGTCTGTTATTGCCTCGGTATCACCGAGGTCGACCCTTCGCGCATGTCGATGTTGTTCGAGCGGTTCATTTCTCGAGAACGTAACGAGCCACCCGATATCGACGTCGATTTCGAGCATGAGCGTCGTGAGGAGGTCATCCAGTACGTCTATCAAAAATACGGCCGGCATCGCGCTGCGCTCGCCGCGACGGTCATTTGCTACCGACCGCGCAGCGTGTTGCGCGATCTCGCGAAGGCCTTGGGATTTCCATTGCCCGCCGTCGAAAGAATTGCCTCGGCAGTGGGTCGATGGGACCGCAGTCTCGGCCACGACACGTCTGGTGAGCGTGATGGGGCGGTGTCCGAGAGTGCTCTTTTGCCTTTTCTCGAAAGGCTCGATGAGGCGGGCTTCGATATTCACGACCCGGTGCTGCGACGTCGGCTTTCATTGTTACTCGAACTCGCGCCGCAATTACTCGGATTTCCACGACATCTTTCGCAGCACGTCGGTGGGTTCGTGATCGCACGCGATCTGCTCGAGGAACTTGTGCCGGTCGAGAACGCGAGTATGAACGATCGCACGGTCATCCAATGGGACAAAGACGACCTCGATGCGCTCGGGTTGCTCAAGGTCGACCTGCTCGCGCTCGGCATGCTGACGGCGATACGTCGGGCGCTCAATCTCGCCTCGCAGTGGCGACTCGCGCGTGGGGATGCGCCGATCACCCTGGCGTCGGTGCCGCCCGAGGATCCGCGTGTCTACGACATGCTGTGTCGCGCCGATTCGGTCGGGGTGTTCCAGGTCGAGTCGCGTGCGCAGATGGCAATGCTGCCACGCCTGCGTCCACGCAATTTCTATGATCTCGTCATCGAGGTGGCCATCGTCCGCCCGGGGCCGATTCAGGGCGATATGGTTCATCCCTATCTGCGTCGTCGTCGCGGCGAAGAGCAGGTGAGTTATCCGAGCGAAGCGGTCAAAGGTGTGTTGCAGCGTACGCTCGGTGTGCCGATCTTCCAAGAGCAGGTGATGCAGGTGGCGATCGTCGCCGCAGGTTTCACGCCCGGTGAGGCCGATCAGTTGCGCCGTGCGATGGCGGCTTGGAAACGACACGGAGGTCTCGGACACTTCGGCGAACGTCTCATCTCCGGTATGCGCGAGCGAGGCTACGGCGAGGAGTTCGCAGCGCGTATCTTCGAGCAGATAAAGGGTTTCGGCGAATACGGCTTCCCTGAGTCGCATGCTGCGAGTTTCGCGTTACTCGTTTACGTATCGGCCTGGCTCAAGCATCACGAGCCCGCGGCGTTCACCGCGGCTCTCATCAACAGCCAACCGATGGGGTTTTACTCCGTCTCGCAACTCGTACGCGATGCGCGAGAGCATGGTGTCGAGGTGAGATCCGTCGATGTCTGCGTGAGCGACTGGGATTGCACGCTCGAAGCCGTCGACGATCGATCGACGGACGGGCGACCTGCGATCCGTCTCGGGCTCAGACTGGTGCGCGGTTTGTCGCAGGTCGTAGCGGCGCGAATCGTCGAGGCGCGACGCACGCGTATCGAGGCGCGACGTACGCGCGTGGAGGCACGACGAGAGTCCGAGGGCAGTGCGCCCATATTCTTTGACCTACAAGATCTTGCCGCCGCTGCAGCACTCGATCGCGGTGATCTTGAGGCGCTCGCGGCAGCGGGTGCTTGCGCGGCGCTCACCGGCAATCGTCATCGTGCGTTTTGGGCGGTGGCGGGCACCGAAGTGGAGCTGCCTCTCGCTCCGCCTGCTCGCGAGGAGGCCTTGCCCATGCTCACGACGCCCACTGAAGGCGAGAACCTCATCGCCGACTATCGACATATCGGACTCACCTTGGGGAGACACCCGCTCGCCTTGCTGCGCGCGCCATTCGAGCGGCGAGGCGTGGTCCGCGCGACGGAGCTCTCGCAGCTCGACGATGGCGCTCGAGTCAGCGTGGCGGGCCTCGTCACGACGCGACAAAAACCCTCGACGGCGAGCGGCGTCACGTTTGTCACGCTCGAGGACGATACCGGTCACGTCAATCTGATCGTCTGGAAGACGATCGGTGCGAGGCACAAACGTGAGTTGTTCGAGTCGCGGCTGATGGAGGTTGAGGGGCGACTACAGCGCGAGGGGATCGTGACTCATGTCATCGTGGAGCGACTCTACGACCGCAGCCGTTTGCTCGGGCGGTTGGTGACGCGTTCGCGGGACTTCCGCTAGGCGCGACGATTAAAAGTAACGACTAATCGCGACCGTCAGTGCCGACCGGTGCGCTTGCCGCGCGCTGGTCTGCTTTCGCCATCACCGATGTCGTAGTCGTCGAAGTCGCTGATGAGATCGGCCGTGCGCTTTTCTTCGCGCATTTGCTCGAGGCGCCGCCACGCCGGATCGCCGCTGCCCTTCGGAGGGCTTCGCCGACGCGACTGGTCGAAGTCTCGGATGACCTGATCCACGTCTTCGCCCGAATCGATATCGATTTCTTCGTCGAATTCGTCTTGCTCTGGTCTTTCGCTCATGATCGTGAACCCCCAGACGCGCGAAATTTATTTCGTACGGATCGATCTTGCAACGGGGGGAGGGGGCCTGCCCGTGCGTCAGCGTACGAGGGTGTTCATCTCGAAGATCGGCATGAGCATGGCGAACACGATGACGAGGACGATGAGCCCCATGCCGACGATCAAAAGTGGACCGAGCAGACCGACGAGCCCGGTCAGCATGCTGTCGAGCTCCCGTTCCTGATTGTCTGCCGCACGTGACAGCATGTCCTCAAGGCGGCCACTGGACTCGCCGCTCGAGATGAGATGCACCGTCATGGGCGGGAAGAGTCGGCTGGCCGCGAGCGAGCGACCGATCGGTGCGCCTTCGCGTACCCGCTCGGCCGCCGCCGCCACGGCCTCTCGCATCGGCAGGTTGGAGATTACCCCTGCCGCGATCCGTAGGGCCTCGAGCACCGGCACCGCACTGCCGGTCAAAATGCTTAAGGTGCGCGTGAATCGAGCGGAGTTGAATCCCCGTATGAGCCGTCCGGCGAGCGGCAGGCGCAGTAGCCAGCCATCGACCCGATGTCGCGCCGCGGGGGCGCGCACCCAGCGCAGGAACAGGACCGTACCCACGACGAGCGCCAAAAGCATCCAGGGACCCGAGATACGTAAGGCGTCGCTCGTCACGATGAGCATCTGGGTCAGCACGGGTAACTCGGCGTTGCCCGACTCGAACACCGTGACGACTTTCGGCACGACGAAGCTCAGCAAACCCGCGATCACTACGATGCACATGACCGTGAGTACGATGGGATAGAGCAGTGCGCCGAGTACGCGTTGACGCAACTGATCACGACTCTCGGTGTATTCAGCCAGCCGCTCGAGCACGGTATCGAGCTTGCCGGATTGCTCTCCCGCCGCGATCGTCGACCGAAAGATCTCGGGGAACACGCGTGGAAAGCCGCGCAAGGCTTCGGCGAGCGACTCACCCTCAACGACGCGTGCGCGAACGGCTGCGATGACACGCTGCACGGCAGGCTTTTCGCTTTGCTGAGACACGGCGAGTAGCGCTTCTTCAAGCGGCAGAGCAGCACGCACGAGTGTCGCGAGCTGGCGCGTGAGCAGCGCCACATCCGCCGAACCGATACGTCCCCCGAACCGCTCGAACGATCGTTTACCCGACTCGCGAACGGGTTCCACGCTGACAGGGAGCAACGCCCGCTCACGCAGCGTTTGTCGCACCTGTCTTGCGCTGTCGCCCTCCAGTACGCCGCGTTGTTCGCGACCCGAGGCATCGAGAGCGAGGTAATCCCAGGCGGCCATGGGCTCAATCCTCGCGCGTCACGCGTAGCACTTCTTCGAGCGACGTCACACCGCGTAATACTTTGGCGATGCCATCGTCGCGAATGGAGGGTGTGGACTGCCTGGCATGCCGCTCGAGATCAGCTTCCGAGGCGCCGTCATGAATCAGGGTGCGCAGCTCGTCATCGACCTGGACGAGTTCGTAGATACCCGTGCGTCCGCGGTATCCCGCGCCACTCGACGTCGGTCGGTACAAGGTTGGTGACGGTGCGCCCAATGGCAGTCCGAGTTGTCGGCGTTCGAGCTCGCCAGCCACGAAAGGTTCGCGCGAGGTCGGATCGAGCGTACGGACGAGACGCTGCGCCACGATGCCGATCAGACTCGAGGCGAGCAGGAAAGGCTCGATGCCCATATCGCGCAACCGGGTGACCGCGCCTACGGCGGTGTTGGTGTGTAGCGTCGAGAGCACGAGGTGGCCGGTGAGAGAGGCCTGTACGGCAATTTGCGCCGTTTCGAGGTCGCGAATTTCACCGACCATGACGATGTCCGGATCTTGGCGCAGGATCGCACGCAGTCCGCGGGCGAAGCTCATGTCGACCTTGGTGTTCACCTGTGTCTGACCGATACCATCCAGGTAATACTCGATCGGATCCTCGACCGTCATGATGTTGCGTGTCGCGTCATTAAGCCGCGAGAGCGCGGCGTAAAGCGTCGTCGTTTTTCCCGAGCCCGTTGGACCCGTGACGAGTAAGATGCCGTTCGGTCTATGAATGAGGCGATCGAGCAGGGCTTCGATCGGGGGCTCCATGCCGAGCTCGCCGAGATCGAGTCGGCCCGCCTGTTTATCGAGCAAGCGCAGCACGACGCGCTCGCCGTGACCCGACGGAATCGTCGATACGCGTACATCGACCGCGCGACCGCCGACTCGAAGGCTGATGCGCCCATCTTGCGGAAGTCTCTTTTCGGCAATGTCGAGCTTGGACATCACCTTGATGCGCGAGACCACTGCGCCAGCAACCGCACGACGGGTCTGCAGTGCTTCGCGCAAGACGCCATCAACACGCAGTCGTACGACGAGGCGATTCTCATAAGGCTCGATATGGATATCCGAGGCGTTATCTTTGACCGCCTGGGTGAGCAGGGCATTGATCAGGCGGATGATCGGCGCGTCGTCCTCACTCTCGAGAAGATCGGCCTGCTCCGGAAGATCCTGAGCCAGAAAACTTAGGTCCGTAGTGTCTTCGAGTCCGCCTGCAGCGGCCTGAGCATCACTGCCCGCCTCGTAGGCCTCGCGCAGCAGTTCCTCGAAACGCTCGGCTCCGACGCGCTCGAGAGCCAAGGGGCGACCGACGTGTCGCCGCGCCTCGGCGATCGCGAGCGGCGTCGCGTCCGGATGCAGGGCGAGTTGAAGTCGACCGCCCTCCAGACTGCGCAATAGCACGCCGTGTCGACGGCAGAAGGCGAGCGGAAGCAGGGGCGTCGGGGCAGGGATCGCGCCCGACTGCGCGTTCATTTGGGGGACTCCGCTACGCCCTCGGAGGGCGTCGGCTCCTTGACCGGCGCAGCCGGGATCTCCGGCAGGATCGCGCGACGTTCGCCAGGCAACAGGGGTAGCGCTTCGCGTTGGGGCCCGAGTGCGCGTTGCTGGTCGCGCATGTAGTTGTACTTTTGATTCGTCTCGAAGGTGGCATCGGTGCCATCGCGAAGGATGCGTGGCTGGATGAACACCATCAGATTGGTTTTCGTCTTCTTGGCGCTGCGGGTACGGAAAGCCTCGCCAATTACCGGGATACGCCCGAGGAAGGGCACGCGCTGCTCGCCGCCCGTTTGGGAATCTTGGATGAGTCCGCCCAACACGACGGTACCGCCATCCTCGATGAGGACGTTGGTGCTGATCGTTCGTTTGTTGGTAATGAGATCGACGGCACCGCTGCTGCTTGCGGCGATGCTCGAGCTCTCTTGCTCGATCTTGAGCATCACGGCATTGCCTTCGTTGATCTGCGGCGTGATCTTGAGGATGGTGCCGACTTCCTGGCGCTGAATCGTCTGGAAAGGGTTCAAAGTGTTGCCCGCATTACCGCCCGCATTCGTGAACTGTCCCGTGACGAAGGGCACTTCTTGCGCCACCTTGATCTCGGCGGACTGGTTATCCATGGTCACGATCGACGGCGTCGCAATGATGTTGGTGGTTGAGTCGCCGCGCAGCGCGCGCAGCACGGCAGCAAAGTTGATACCGGTGTCCGCCAATCGGCCGACGCCTACAGTGGTACCGCGAGGAGCGCCCGTAATGGTGGAGGGGTCGCGAGCCGCTCTGACGAGATCGAAGATGCTCGTGCCGCCAACGGGCTCGATGAATCCGCCGACGGCCTGATCGGAGTTCGAGCCGTCGAGTAGCCAGTTGACGCCGAGTTCTGCCGACTTGTCAGCCGACACTTCGACGATGATGGCTTCAACAATGACTTGCGCCCGACGGATATCGAGCTTGTCGATTACCGTCATCAAAGAATTCATCGTTTTGGCAGGCGCCGTAATGACGAGCGCGTTGGTTTCCGGTTCCGCCCAGATCGTGGTGGTGCCGCCCACGGCCGAGGCAGAACCGGCCGTTGCCCCCGCAGCCCCCGTCGTTCCGGTCACCTGTTCCTTCAATTTTGCGGCGATCTTTTCTGCATCGGCGTAACGCAGATACCGTACGCGCGTGTCGCCACCCGAGGCGAGCGGGGTGTCGAGGTAGGCGATCAGCGTGCGTGCTCGCAATCGCTGTGTTTTATCACCGGCGAGCAGAATGCTGTTCGAGCGCTCGTCGGCCACGACGCGCAGCGGCGCCATCCCGCCCTCGGCTTGTGCCTGAGCGGGGTTGAGCGCGGTCATCGTGCGCACGACCTCGGCAGCCGAGGCGTTCTGCATGGCGA
>JBIIHO010000072.1:0-7658 GCA_044235605.1 Steroidobacteraceae bacterium
TGCGCTGTTCGACATTGCCGTCCGTCGAGTGAAGCGCGGCAAGGGCGATTTCTCGAACGGCGATTCCCGAGGCGTGACTCGCGCGATGGAAATCACTGAGGTAGACCGCCGAAAGAAAAATCGGCGTGAGAAAGAGCACTGCGACCAGTGTCTCGACGAGTGCCTGCCCATGCGTGCTGACGCGGCTCATCGTGGCACCGCCGCAAGCCACTGCGGATCGCCGTCGAACACGGCGAGCTGCAGACGGTCGACGAGCGACGTCGCCGACAGCCTCGGGCGCCAATACGGGTTGTAGAGACTCGGCTCCTCGCGGGCGCCATCGGCTCTCGGCTCAGGTCTATGAAATGTCGTCGTCGCTGCGGCCTCGACGACCATCGGCAACGCGGATCTCGCGCCGAGCTTGACGTCCCTCCCCTCCAAGTCCCGCACGGCATTGAAACCCAACGCGCTCCGTGCACCTTTGCGGTCGGCATCGGGTAACGCCAAGCGGACGATGATGACCGGAGGAGCGAAATAGGCACGCTGACTCGCGGAAAGGTCCCACATTGACGGAAGACCGAGATACGACGCCCCCCGTCGCGTCTGGCGCTCGGCGAGCGTTGCCGTCCGTCTATTCGTGCTAAATGCACCGCCGTGGATCCCGCGAATCGCGGTGCGACTTCCGTTTTCCACGCCCGCCCAAGAGATCGACAGCGTCTCGCGCATACGCCCGAAAAAAACATAGCGTCGCTGATGAATGGCGAGTGTTTCGATTGCGCGCCAGGTGTCGAAGCCGATCATGTCTGTGCCCGCGCGTTTCTCGAGTCTTGCGAAGGGAAGACCCGGCAACAGGCTCAGGGTGAAATTGCGTTGGTGGCTGAACCCGTCCATCGAACGCTGAACGACGTCGCGCTGCCGCCATCGCCATGACCCGCCATAGAACGAAGCGAAATCGGCCCACTCCACAGCTGCGCGAGCGAGCATCCAATTGCCGCCGACCGTGACTTGATAACGAGTGTCGTTGGCGGCTACGACGTCCTTGACGATCTGCGGAATGATAAAAGGGACCGAAGCGTGCATAACCCGTTGCGCGGTGGCCAGATCGTGATTGAGCGCACTGGTGACACCCTCTGCAGCGAATAAGGCGGGCTGCAATGCACGATCGATTAGCGACCAACTACGCTGTAGAGCGAGCATGGCGGTGCCGAGATAAGGAACGGCCGAAGTCACCACGCTCGCGCGGGGCAACAGGTGATCCATGTATGAAGACCAACCACGTAAACTCACCGACTGTGCAATCACCGCTTCGTTGGCAACGATGGCGCGATTCATATACGCGTCGAAATTGAGAACCTTTGCTTGCCAGACCGCCGCGGAGAGCGCCGCGGCATCGGCCGTATTGCGTAACCGCTGTTTCTCGGCGACAGCCTCGCCCGTTTCGAGCACCCACCAGAGCGCTGCGACCATTACGGCGAGTAGCGGAAGCAATACGGCCAGAGCCTGACCCCGAATAAATCTGTTAGGGCACGATGGCGATGTGACCCGACGACTCGCACGACAGTGGCCACGAACGAAGCCGCAGGTATCACGACGCCCGACAAACGACCTCCCGATCGCTATTCGAGCGCCATGACAGGGGGTTCCCGCGCTTCGTCCGTGGCGCGCTTTCATTTCTCGAAGTTCTCGAGGGTGGCCTCTTCGGCTTCGTTATTCGCACGATCTCGAGCCTCGCCGACAAAGGTTCGGCCGGAGTTGTTCGTTCGCCCGGATAGTGCGACTGCGGCAACTGACGTTTGTCCACGGACAACATCGCCGAAGGCCGAGTACACACCGATGGCCGCGACCGCGATAAGTGCAACGACGATGATGTATTCGGTCATTCCCTGGCCGGCGATACCTCGCCGGCGCGTGTGATAAGTGAGCATGTCTGGAATCTCCCTCGGGGGCACCGACGGAATGTCGGCTCGCGCATTCGACCGCAACCGCCTCGTTGCGGTCTGCCTTCGAATCGCGAAAGCCCCACAGAAATGCACACTGCGTGGCCTAAACCCGGAGGTCCGCCAGAAATGACCGAGCTGTGATTTAATGACCGGACTTCAGCTAGATTCCGGAGTTGTGACCGATGAAACGCGTACTCGCCTCACTCTTTGCGATGGCCATCACCTGCGGCACTGCAGTCGCCGATGAAGGGATGTGGACCTTCGATAACTTTCCGTCATCTGCCGTAGAAAAAACCTACGGCGTGCGCATCGACGGGCCTTGGCTTGATCGAGTGCGCGAATCGACGGTGCGACTTGCTGGGTGCACGGCCTCATTCGTTTCTGATGAAGGGTTGATCCTCACGAATCACCACTGCATTGCAGCCTGTCTTGCAGAGAACTCCTCAAAAGATCGAAGCCTCCTCGACTAAGGCTTCGTCGCCCGGGGTAAGTCCACTGAGATCAAGTGCCCGACACAGTTGGCTGATGTGCTCGTCGCAATGGATAACGTCACGGGCAAAATCGACACTGCCACACGCGGCCTCGACGATCGCGCCGCCAACGACGCTCGCAAGAAAACTTTGACGGAGCTTGAACAAGCCTGCGAAAAAACGACTGGCAACAAGTGCCAAAGCGTCGCGCTCTACAACGGCGGTCAGTATTTCATCTACCAGTACAAGCGCTACACCGACATCCGTCTTGTCTTTGCGCCCGAAGCCGGTATTGCAGCGTTTGGCGGAGACCCGGATAACTTCCAGTTTCCGCGCTGGTGTCTCGATATGGCGTTGCTGCGCGCCTACGAGAACGGTAAGCCGGTCAAACCGATCCGACATCTGAAGGTTAACTTCGAAGGCCCGAAGGCGGGTGAGTTCGTACTCGTATCTGGGCACCCCGGCTCGACCGACCGACTGCTGACTGTTGCCCAGTTGCAGCAGTTGCGAGAGGTCGACCTGCCGCCCTCCCTTTTGCGCAGTAACGAACTGCGAGGTCGCTATATCCAGTTTTCGAAAACCAGCGACGAAGCTCGTCGCATCGTCGAGGACCCGCTCACCGGTCTCGAGAACGGAATCAAGGTCCGCCGCAAGCAGCTCGATGCTCTCCTCGATGAAAACATGATGGCGCAGAAGCGTCGCGAGGAGGCCGAGCTGCGCGCCAAAGTCGCCGCCGATCGGGAACTCTCCTTAATTGGGGATCCGTGGGCTGACATCGAGCGGGCCAACGCCATTGCTCGTAACCTCGACACGGAGCTCACTTACCTCGAAGGTGCAGCGGGCTTCAACAGTCGTTACTTCCGGCTCGCTCGCACGCTTGTACGTGGCGCTGCCGAGCGAGAGAAGCCCAACACCGAACGCTTGCGTGAATTTACTGACGCGTCTTTACCCCGAATCCGTCAGCAGCTGGCAGCGCCGGTACCGATCTATCCGGAACTGGAAAAGCTGACTCTGTCGTTTGGTCTCGAGCGTATGCGCGAGTGGCTGGGCCCCGACCATCCCACCGTACGCAATTTGCTCGCGAAAGACTCACCCGACACCTTGGCACAATCTTTGGTGACGGGTACGAAGCTCGGCGATCCCGAAGTCAGGCTGGCTTTATGGAACGGAGGTGCTGCGGCCATCGCGGCGTCAAATGATCCCTTTATCCAGCTTGCTCGCAGCATCGATCCGCAAGCGCGCGCGCTTCGCAAGCAATATGAGGATGAAATCGAAGCGCCGATCAGCGTCGCTGAGGAAAAAATCGCGCGCGCCCGTTTCAAGTTGTATGGCACGAACGTCTATCCGGATGCGACCTTCACGCTGCGCCTCAATTACGGCACGGTGCAGGGTTGGGTTGAAAAAGGTCGCCCCGTCGAGCCCTTCACGCGACTGTCAACGGCATTCGATCGCGCGACCGGTCAGTCACCCTTCCGCATTCCCGACAGCTGGCAACAAGTGAAGGCATCGTTGGATCTTTCGACGCCGGTCAATCTGTCGACCAACAACGACATCGTGGGTGGTAATTCGGGGAGCGCCCTACTCAATGCTCGGGGAGAGGTCGTCGGCCTGATGTTCGACGGCAACATTCACTCGATCTCGGGTGCCTACTGGTTTGACACCGCGAAGAACCGCTCTATCGCCGTTCATCCGGCGATCATGAAAGAGGCACTGTCGAAGGTGTATCGAGCCGACGACTTACTTCGCGAGCTCGGCGCAAAAAAATAAGGCTGTGATCCGAGGCATCGCTCTTTCGTCTTAAAACACGTAGAGCGATGCCTCGGGTGCGGAGCGAATGACCCAGGCCAGGATCGCTCCAACGATCAACGCTACGATGATCGCGAGCCACAGCCGCGAGCTCGAAATGCGGTCTTCTTCCGGAACACTCTCTACGGCTTTTCGCCCCGTGATCATGGGCAGGATCAGATTCTCTCGTCGAATCCAAAGATAAAAGAGCGCCGCACCCACATGGACCGCAATCGCTGCCGCGATCCAGTCGAATAACTGTTTGTGTAACGAGGTCAGTTGGTCACTGGTCTCGATGGTGACATAACCGAACAAGGGACCGGTCTCGAACACTTGATCGTTCGCGAACAAGCCGGTGAGCGCTTGCACGAGCAACATGGTCAGCATCGCGAGGATCATCAAGGCGCCGAGAGAGTTATGCCCCACTGGATTGGGGGCTGTCCCTCGCAGATGGGCAAGTATCGCCTTTGGTCCTTTCACGAATTGCGCGAAACGCGCATGTCGTGTACCCAAAAATCCCCAAATCACTCGCGTGAGCACAAGCACGAGTACGGCATAACCAAAGCGTGTGTGCCAGGCGAACCAGTCACCCTCAAGCTCACGCGTCAGCCAAGCGCCGGCAACCGCGATCAGTAAAGACCAGTGCATGATTCGGACGGGTAGATCCCAAACCATGGCGGTACTCGCCTTCTCCGATGTCACATTCATCTCGTTCACGATCGCCTCACTCGTGTCGCTCGTTGTACTCGATGAAAAAGTCGTCCGGGTCCCACAGCGAGAGCGATGTCATGCTGATAATCCGACCGTCTGCGCCGCGCACCTCGAACCGATGCGGCGCCGCATGGACTCGAGCCCCGAAATCGATAGCGCGCTGATGGACCGAGGCGACATCCTTACCTTGCATGACGAACACGATGTCGCCGACGCCAAGTCTCGTTCGGGCGGCAGGCTCGGCCAAACGCGGCTCAACGAATTCGAGCAGGCCGATCATGCCGATAACCGGATCTTCAGATTTCATGATCACCAAACGTGTCCGATCACCTTTCGCGCCCGCAGCGAGTCCGATACCGGACAATACGATTTGATCGTCATACCAAACGGATAAACCGAGAACGTCTCGATAAAACGCGACAGATCGGCCCACGTCGCGAACGATCAGAGTGGTTCTTTTGACGAGTGGCGAGTTCATCGGGTTCGTCGGATGAGTAGCAGAGCTGCAGCAGCCATCAGCAGTGTGGGCAACCACGCAAACAAGGCGGGATTACCTTCGAATACCATAGCGCCGCTTTCTAGCATTCTTTGTAGAAGAAAGAATGCGATTCCGAGGATCAGGCCAAGCGCGACTCTCGCTCCCGCGCCGCTTGAACGCAACGAACCGAACACGAACGGCAAAGCAAGCAGCACCGCGAAGATCGGTGCGAGCGTCCGGGAGATACGCGACCAAAATGCGAATCGCGGCTCGCGCGAATCGAGCCCGTTCGCCTCAAGGTGAGAAACCATGCTCCATAGAGCCCTAGCCGGCAATTGCGAGGGAGATGAGGCAGCGATACCCAAGAACTCCGCCGTCACATTGGACGACAGTTCACGCCGCGGGGCGCGGCTGCTTGTAATCCGGGCCGCGTCGAAACGGGTCTCAGCATATTGCTCAAGAGACCACGAACCGTTACTCCCGGCTCTGGCGCTCACCGCTCGCCCCATCGCGAGCAGTCGCCCGTCGGCTGCGATTTCATAGACCATCATGCCTCCGAATTGCGACTCCCCGGTCTGACGCTCGACGTTGACGAGTAGATTTCCGTCGCGGACCCAAGCGTCCCCCGAGGCGGCAACACTGACGTCGTTGAATTTCGCGAACGCTTTTTGCTGACGAGCGTACTGCTCGAGAGTGGGCGCGATGGCCTCCCCGATTAACGCGCCGAGTAGCGCGAGGAGCAGCCCGGCCGCCACCACGGGGCGCGCGACTCGCCAGATCGAGAGCCCAGACGTACGCATGACGATCAGCTCACTTCCGCGAGCCAGGTTGCCGAGCCCGATCAGGGCGCCGATCAGGGCGCTGATCGGCAAGAGTTCCCACGCTTGCTGAGGAAGATTGAGTACAACGAATTGCAAAGCGGAGACGGCGGTGTATCGACCTACACCGATATCGTCTTGCTGACCAATCAGGAGAAACAGTCCGCCCAGCGAGAGCAGCACGAGTACGACCATACCCACGCCCGCCAAAACGCTGCGCAGGATGTACCGGTCGAGCGTGCCGAACATACTCATCTCGCACCCGCATTCATGGCGCACCCGCGGGCGACAGTTGATCCCGATGTCTCAAGCGCGCTCGAATATCGGGCAGCAGGATGAATCCGAGCGTCAGCACTGCCACGCCCACGTGTACCCACCATAAACCAAGAGCGGCCGGAATAAGTCCTTTGGCCATCCACACCTTTGCCGCAGAGGCGAGGCTGAAGTAGACGAAGTACACGACGATCGCGAGCCAAACGCGCGCATACCGTCCCTGCCGAGGCCTGAGCCGGGAGATCGGCACCGCCAGCATCGCGAGCACGAACACCATTAACGGTGTAGCCATTCGCCAATGGAGCTCGGCACGAAGCGCTAGATCATCGGACTCGAGCAGGGTCGAGGTGGAGGTTGCGTCGAGTTCACCCGCTCGCGTTCCAACCGGCGGAACACGAACAGGGATGACATTGGTGGCAAATCGCACGATTCGAAACTCGCGCGAGCCGGGGATACCCTCGTAGCGCTCACCCTCGAACAAGGTCAGTCGATGAAGATCACCGTCGGCGGATACCTCGTGACGCGCTCGGGCTGCCACCGCAATTTCATAGCGATCATCGCGGACACGTTTTACGAAGACACGTTCCAATGTGCCATCCGGCGCCGCCGAACTCGCGTAGAGAACGACCGAGCCCCCACCGAAGCTGCGAAATCGGCCCGGAGCGATCGGAGCGAACTCTCCAGCCTGGAGCGCGCTCGCGCGCAGGGCTTCGACGCGTGCCGCAGCGGATGGCGCCCCGATCAGCGTCAGCCAGGCCACGAGAACCGCGACGATAAAGGCCAGCAGGACGACGGGCGCGTGGATGCGCCAACGGTCGACGCCACATGCGAGCACGGCGGTCATTTCACTGTCGTGGTAAAGACGCCCGAATGCCACCACCACGCCGAGCAAGAGACCAATTGGCAAAAGTACGGCGAGGTTCGACAACGTACCGAAGCCGACCAACTCGAGCACCACCCCCCGGGGGAACCCCTGATCAGCCGCCCGTGCCAACACCGAGGCCAACTGATTGGTTAGCAGGATGACGAGCAGCGCCCCGGTGACCCCCAGCCAGGTTCCGAGGGTTTCTCGAAGGATGTAGCGGGACAGGATGTGCGGCACGACTTAGCTTCCCCGGAACGCCGGGATTGGGAAAACGATAGAATGTTACGGTAACTCACGCGGTTCGTGGTGCAGGCACGCACCCATTCGGAGGTCAGCATG
>JBIIHO010000073.1:0-7656 GCA_044235605.1 Steroidobacteraceae bacterium
AGTGTCGTGTAGTGAAGGTGGTGCGGACCCGCCCACATGTAGATCGAGATCAGCGACCAGAAGTGAACGATCGACAAGCGATAGGAGTACACCGGACGTCCCGCTTGCTTCGGGACGAAGTAGTACATCATGCCGAGAAAAGCCGCCGTCAGAAAAAATCCGACAGCATTGTGTCCGTACCACCATTGCACCATGGAATCGACGACACCCGCATATGCCGAGTAGCTCTTGGTGAGAGTGACGGGCATCGCTGCGCTATTGACGATGTGTAAGATCGCGACCGTGATGATGAAGGCCGCGAAGAACCAGTTGGCGACGTAAATGTGTTCGACCTTGCGCTTCGCCAACGTGCCGAGGAAGACGATCGCATAGGCGACCCAGACGAGAGCGATCAGGATGTCGATCGGCCACTCGAGTTCAGCGTATTCTTTGCTGGTGGTCCAGCCGAGCGGAAGAGAAATGGCGGCGAGCACGATGACGAGTTGCCAACCCCAGAATGTGAAGGCTGCCAGACCGTCTGAGAAGAGGCGCGTGTGGCAGGTGCGCTGCACGATGTAGTACGAGGTGGCGAAGATCGCCGAACCACCGAATGCAAAGATGACTGCGTTGGTGTGGAGCGGCCGCAGACGGCTGAAGGTGAGCCACGGCAGATCGAAGTTCAGGGCCGGGAACAAAAGTTGTGCTGCGATGATGACGCCGACGAGCATCCCGACGACGCCCCATACAACCGTCATCAATGCGAATTGCCGGACGACTTTGTCGTTGTACGACACAGCTGTGGCTTGTGCGGACATGTCTTTGGACCCCCAAGTGGTCGTTTTCCCAGCGCCGATCCGCCGGATTCCGCGCATGTTGGCGTCCGCACCGTATGCGTTGAATAAGTACATAACGCAGGATGACGTGCCTCGAGATCGCCAGCGGTGCGTTACGATGCGTCCATGAAATCGATGCTACCGTGGCTCGCGCTTCTTCTCGGGTGGGTCTACTTGCCGGTTTTCGCCTCGGCGGAGGCGATCGAGTCGGGCGCCGAGCTCTACCGCGACTGTGCAGCCTGTCATGGCAAAGACGGCGGCGGCGTAGCCGACGGTACGGTCCCCGCGATCGGCGGGCAGCCTGCCGAGGTGGTCAAGCGTCAACTTCAAAGTTTTCGAAGCGGGGCGCGTACCGACCTGCGTATGCAGCATTTCTCAAACGACGATCATCTTGCCGGAGCGGAGCCCGTCGATGCTGTCTCGAAATACGTCGAGGGTCTGAATCGCGTGACGCCTCCTGCTACAGGATCAGGCCGTGAACTTGCCGCAGGCGCTACAGCGTTTTCGCGCAGCTGCGCGAGCTGTCATGGTCCGAGGGGGCAAGCCGTAGCATCACGGGGTATCCCTGCGCTGGCGGGGCAGCACGCCAATTATCTCGAGCGCAAGATACGCGAGGGCGCGGCAGGCCAAAACGCCCTCGGTCAATCTCACCGAATGATTTTCTCGCGGCTGCCGCCCGAACGAGCCGCAGCGATCGCCGATTGGCTCTCGCGCGAGCCACTCTAAAAAAATTTCAGCGTCACTGTTCTCGATTGATCTCGAGATCGATAGTCATGCGTACCAGCTGTGCGAGCGAGTTGGCACCCATTTTTTCCATGACTCGGGCCCGATGAATTTCGACGGTACGCTGACTCACTCCGAGGTCGCCGGCCATGACCTTGTTGGCCTTACCTTGGGTGACGAGCAATAGGACTTCTTGTTCACGAGGGGTCAAAGAATCATATCGGCCGCGTAAGATTTCCTTTTCGGTCAACGCTCGGCGGTTTTCGGCGTCGACGGCGATAGCCCGTTGCACGCGTTCGATCAAGTCTTGATCGCGGAAGGGTTTAGAAAGAAAGTCGAAAGCGCCATGTTGAATCGCTTCGACCGCCATGGGAATGTCGCCGTGACCGCTGATGAAAATCACCGGGATGATGGCGCCTCGACGGTTGAGCTCGCTCTGCAGCTCTAAACCGCTCATGCCGGGCATGCGCACGTCTAGGATCAGACAGCCGGGTTGCTCCGGATGCCATGTGTCGAGAAATTCCTGAGCCGAGGTCAGCGCTACCGCCGGTAGACCCGAGGCCTTCAAAAGCAATCGCAACGAGCCACGAACGGCGTCGTCGTCATCGACGATGAACACGGTGGTTTGGCGGGCCATCAAACGTTCTCCCTTCGATAAGGCAGCTGCAAAGTGAAACGAGAGCCACCGCCTTCGACAGACTCATAAAAAAGTTTGCCCTGATGGGCTTCAGCGATGGTTCGACTAATCGCGAGTCCGAGCCCCGTTCCTGTGGCTTTGGTCGTGCAGAACGGATCGAAAATGCGACTGATTAGCTCATCCGGCACGCCAGGGCCTCGATCGATGATTTCGATGAGTAGAGTCTGGTCACCGTCGAGGCGGCTGACGACGCGAAGTTCACGGCTCTCGACGGGCGTTTCGGTCAACGCTTCAATCGCGTTGCGGATCAGGTTGAGCAGAATCTGTTGAATCTGGATCTTATCGAGCAGTGCCAGCGGGATATCGCTATCGAGTTCCCTCATAACGCGCACTTCGCCATGACGGATATCACTTTGCAGAAAGCCCAGTACTTCGACGATGAGTTCGTTGATGTTCGCGGGTTCGAGACGGGTTTCGCGATTTTGCACGAGTGCGCGCAGGCGACGGATGATTTCGCCGGCTCGCAAGGCCTGCTGGCTGATCTGATTTAAGGCGAGCTGGAAGTCCTCGTCCGTCGCAGCGGCCGCACCAGTCGTTGCCGTCATGCGCAGCGCGGCATTGGCGTAGTTCGCAATTGCTGCAAGAGGCTGATTGAGTTCATGAGCGATACCGGCCGCCATTTCACCCATCGTCGCCAGTCGTCCGACTTGCGTGATTCGCTGCTGAGCGAGGGCAGCGTCTTCCGCATCGCGGCGGGCATCGGTCACATCCTCGCCCGAGGCGAAAAATCCGATGAGTTCGCCATCGGTATTGCGCATGGGGAGGCCTCGCCAGGCGATGAGCCGCCGACGCCCGTCGGCAGCGAGTACCTCGTGTTCAAAGTACCGTTCCTCGAGCATGGGGCGCGCGGAAAGAGCCGCGAGCTCTGCGAGCACGAGTTTTCTTTGATCTTCTGGGACGGCAATGTCGATCCAATCGCGCCCCAGAAGATCCATCTCGCGACGACCGAGGATATCGCAGCCTTTTCGGTTGACGAGTTGTATACGACGTTCGGTGGAGAGGGCGAGCAGAAAGACTTGCGCGATCTCGAGGTAGAGATTCGCGCGATCGCGCTCGCGGCGGATCGCAGCCATTGCTTCACGGCGCAAGGTGATGTCGTGTAGTAGACCGACGAAGCGCGGCGGATCGGAGCCCTCGACCTGGCCCACCGATAGAAACACTGGAAATGTAGAGCCATCTTTACGACGCGCGTCGACTTCGCGACCGATGCCGATGATATGGGCGACTCCGGTGCCCATATAGCGTTGCATGTAGTTGTCGTGGGAGCTCCGATCGATACTCGTCATCAGCATACTGACGTTGCGGCCGATGACCTCGCTCTGCGAGTAACCGAAGAGCCTCTCGCCCGCACGGTTGAAGCTTTCGATATGACCCCGCGCGTCGATGACGACCACGGCATCGACCGTGGCATCGAGCAGCGCTTGCAGATCGCGCTGGACAGAGGCGTTTTCAGACTTGGGTTTCATGGAATATGGACTTAAAAGATACCCAAAAATTCTTTCATAGGCATACATAAGTACTTCCCGAGATGGTTGCAGTTCGCGAGGCATGCCACCGTGCGGTCCAAGTCCGTGCGGAACAAAGGAGACCGCATATGCCTAACAACGTGGAGACGGTAAGGAAACGTCTGCTCGACAAGCGCGCCGAGCTCGCGAGGCGGGCGGAGCTCACAGATGCAGACCTACGGCACGACAGTGCGCCTTTGTCGGCGGATTTCGCAGAGCAGGTTACCGAGCGCGAAAATGAAGATGTCCTGCGCGGCATAGGTCTCTCTGCGAGGACGGTGCTTCAGAACGTCAACCTAGCTCTCGCGAGACTCGATCGCGGCGAATACTTTGATTGTGCCCGTTGCGGCAGTCGTATCGAACCCGGGCGCCTCGAGGCCTTGCCCGAGACACCATTCTGTTCGCGCTGCGCCGAGTAACGCCTCGAACGAGATATGGATCTCCAAGCCTCTCTGTTGGTGCTCGTCGATCGCGGCGGAGGCGCTCAAGCGGCGTTACAAAAGGCCGCTGCGCTCGCTCGTTACCTCGATGCAGTCATCGAGCTTTTTTCCTGCGATACCGAGCATGCGGGCGCCGTCCGTTGTTCGGGTACGGACGCTTCTGCCCGGCGCATCATCGAAGACTGCTTCAACGATAGTGAGCGATATCTCGATGCGCTCAGCAGTTCGGTGGCCGCCCGCGATCTAGATATAAGACACTGCGTGGCGTGTGCTGCGTCGGTCGCCGAGGGTCTCAGCGCTCGAGTCGAGGCGCTGGCGCCGGTGCTCGTGATTCGCGGCATCGTCGACGGAGGGGAGCGCGGCTCCCGGCTCTCGCTTCGGCCCGAACTGGTTCAGTTGGTGAAGCAGGTGACGGCTCCCATACTGCTGACCCGGGGCAGCCCGTGGGCGCCGTCACCTCGCATCCTCGTCGCAGCCGGATTCAACGCTCCCGATGCGGTCACCCGCTCGAAGATGCTCGAACTCTCAAATCGTTTGAGCAGCGACTGTCAGGGGTGGTTTTCTGAGCCCAAGCTCGATCCCGCGAGCGATTCCAATGCGCTGTGCGAACAGGTTGAACGGACCCAGACCGATATCCTCGTGGTGGCAGCGCCTGAAATCTCCCGGAACACAACGACGCAGATATCCGAGTTCGAGACGCTTTTGTCCGCGATTACCTGCGACACCTTAGTGGTGCCGAGATCGTCGATGGGCTCATCGCTCGTCGCGCGTTTCTCCGTCGCGTTCCGATCTAATGCGGCGCACCGTGAGCCACGAAAATCCGCTGAGTACGCCGAGTAGCGCCAGCATCAGGGTGCCGAGCCAGGCGCCGACCCGCCAAGCCTCGATGAGACCGAACGTCACCCCGATTGGGGTGCTGACGAGCAGGATGGGTTTTGCGATACGCATAGTCCGAAAAGAATAAACTGCGCGCCCTCGCAGGACCCTGAAATTCGATCTGCGTTATACTGTTGTAGTTTAATATAACACCTTGAGCTCTTGTGAGCACCGGAAGTGATCATGTCCCGCTTTTCGACCTCGAAATTTTCATTCGACACGGTTCCCCGTAGTCTGCTTTGGACGATCGCGGTACTCCTGTTTCTCGCCGGCATCGGACTGATTCGTACATTCGTATTTTCCGGTCGTGAGGACGGAGCGGTAAACCCACCACCGTTGGTATCGATCACCGTGGTCGAGGCCGTTGAGCTCGCCGATGTGGTGACGTTTTCCGGAGCGATTGCAGCACGTGACGAGGCAGCGATCAGTGCTGAGGGCGAGGGCGGGCGCGTTTCGGCGCTCAACGCCGAAGTCGGCGACCGCGTGAGAGCGGGACAAGTCTTGGCCCGTCTCGACACGTCATTGGTGGCACCTCAGGTGGCGAGTCTCGAGGCGTCGCTCCAAGAATCCAAGGCGAATGCGGCCGTGGCCGAGGCCGACTATCGACGTGCGCAAGCGGTCGCAACGACGGGCGCCTTATCTGCCCAAGAAATCGAGCGACGGGGAGCTGCGGCGATCGCTGCCGGCGCCAAGGTCAAAGTGGTTTCGGCTCAGCTCGCCGAAGCGCAGGCGCGTCTGCGTCGAACCGATGTACGCGCCCCTTTCGACGGTATCGTGCTCACGCGTTCAGCCGAGGTCGGTCAACTCGCGGGCCCCGGTGGCGCTCCACTCTTTCGTCTTGGAAGAGCTGGCGCAATCGAAATGCGTGGCAACGTCGCAGAGCGCGATTTGCCGCGACTTGCGCCCGGGCAGCCCGCCCGCGTTCGAGTCACTGGCGTCGAACAGGCGTTTGAAGGCAAGGTTCGTTTGATCGGCGCGGTTATCGATCCGCAGACGCGGCTCGGTAGTGTGCGCATCGATCTGCCCGCGAATCGGGACCTGCGCCCGGGCGCCTTTGCGCGAGGTGAAATTTCTGTCGGTTCGGGTCGTCGTCCGCTACTTCCGCAGACGGCCGTGATGAGCGACACGACGGGAAACTACGTCTTCATCGTCGATGCCTCGAACAAAGTCGAGCGTCGTGACGTTCGCGTTGAAGGTTCGCGCGCCGAGGGCGTGGTGATCGGCGGTGGCTTGCAGGGTGGCGAAAAGGTCGTGACGACCGCAGGTCCTTATCTGCGAACCGGTGAGGCGGTGAGGATCGCTCAATGAAGAACATGTCCGCATGGGCTATTCGTCACCCCACGTTTCCCATCGTACTTTTCATGGTGCTGACGTTCGTCGGCCTCGTGAGCTTTCAGCGACTGCCGATCAATCTGAATCCGGACGTCAGCTTTCCGTTGGTCTCGGTGCAGGTGTCGCAGCCTGGCGCCGCACCGTCGGAAATCGAAACGCAGATCACCCAGAAGGTCGAGGGTGCGGTGCGCAGCGTCGCGGATGTACGCAGCATCAGCTCTCGCGCCGCCGAAGGATTCTCGAACACGACGATCGAGTTCCAGATCGGTACGCCGATCGATCGTGCGCTCAACGACATTCGCGATGCCGTGAGTAAGATCCGATCGGATTTGCCTGAAGGGGTCGATGAGCCTCAGGTCAATCGCATCGACGTCGAGGGCGGGGCGATTGCCTGGTATGCCGTTGCCACCACGGGGCGCTCACCCGAGCAGCTCAGCTGGTTCGTCGACAATACGATCAGCAAGCGTCTGCTCGCAGTGCCCGGGGTCGCGCAGGTCGCGCGAGGAGGCGGAGTGTCGCGTGAGATACGCGTCGAGCTCGATCCGGCGCGCATGCAGGCGCTCGGCATCACGGCAGCCGAAGTCAATCAACAGCTTCGAGTGCTCAACCTCAATGCGCCCGGCGGACGGGCACAGGTGGGGGGTGGCGAGCAGTCGATTCGCGTACTCGGCGCTGCGGCGACGGCTCTAGAGCTCGGCGCGACCCAGATTCGACTCGCTAACGGCGCAAGCGTGCGTCTGCAGGATGTCGCCGACGTTCGCGATGCCGTCGGTGAGCAACGTTCGATCTCGCGATTGAACGGTCGCCAGGCGACAAATTTCGGCGTATTCAAAGCGCGCGGTGCTTCTGATGTCGCGGCGCTCGATCTCGTCGAGAGCGAGATCGAAACTATTCTCAAAGAAAATCCGGATATCGGAATCAAACGGGTGTTCACGACGGTTGAGCACACCCGAGAGACATATCGCTCCGCGCTCATGGCGATGATCGAGGGGTCGATACTCGCCGTGCTCGTCGTCTTCGTTTTCTTGCGAGACTGGAGAGCCACCGTGATTTCGGCGCTCGCCATTCCGCTCTCTGCCATCCCGACGTTTGCGTTCATGTATTGGCAGGATTTCACGCTGAATAGCATCAGCCTTTTGGCGCTGTCGCTCGTCGCGGGCGTTCTGGTCGACGATGCGATCGTAGAGATCGAGAACATCGTTCGTCATATGCGAATGGGTAAGAGTGGCTACCAAGCTGCTCTCGATGCCGCCGACGAAATCGGCCTGGCG
>JBIIHO010000075.1:0-7423 GCA_044235605.1 Steroidobacteraceae bacterium
CAAGAAAGACGTGGTGATCCTTCTCGATTCGATCACTCGTCTCGCACGTGCCTACAACACCGTGGTGCCGAGCTCGGGCAAAGTTCTCACGGGTGGTGTGGATGCGAACGCGTTGCAGCGTCCGAAGCGATTCTTCGGTGCAGCCCGAAATATCGAAGAAGGTGGCTCGCTCACGATCTTGGCGACGGCCCTCATCGACACGGGTTCGAAGATGGACGACGTCATCTACGAAGAGTTCAAAGGTACCGGCAACAGCGAAATCCACCTCGATCGTCGTATCGCCGAGAAGCGAGTGTTTCCGGCGATCAACATCAATCGATCGGGTACCCGCAAGGAAGACCTCATCACCGATGCGGGCGAGCTGGCGAAGATCTGGATTTTGCGCAAGCTCCTGCATCCGATGGACGAGCTCGCAGCGATCGAGTTCCTGCTCGACAAGATGAAGGATACGAAGACGAACTCGGACTTCTTCGAAGCGATGAAGCGCTGAGGTTCCGTCAGCGACCGGCCTCGCGCGCGATGGCGCGATGGCCGATGTCGCGACGGTACTGTAGGCCTTCGAAGCGAATCTTCTCGGCGAGCGCGTACGCGGCACGTTGAGCGTCGCTCACCGAGTCGCCGAGACCGACGGCACAGAGCACACGACCGCCGCTCGTGACGATTTTTCCGCCTTGCATCGCCGTGCCGGCATGGAAGACCTTGCCCGGCAGTGACGCAGCGTCGTCGAGTCCGAGTATTGGGTCGCCCTTGCGGATCGCATCGGGGTAGCCTCCCGCTGCGAGCACGACACCGAGCGCAGCACGCGGATCCCAGTCCATGGTGACCTCGTCGAGTCGACCATCGAGTGCCGCGTCGCACAGTAGGGTGAGATCGGATCGTAGCCGCGACATGATGGGCTGGGTCTCGGGATCACCAAAGCGACAATTGAACTCGAGTACGTTCGGCGTGCCATCCGGCGCGATCATGATGCCGGCGTAAAGAAAACCGGTGTACGGCATGCCGTCGGCGGCGAGTCCGCGGATGGTCGGATGAATCACCTCGCGCATGATGCGCTCGTGCATCGCGGGCGTGACCACGGGCGCGGGTGAATAGGCGCCCATACCGCCCGTATTGGGGCCGGTGTCGCCATCGCCCACGCGCTTGTGATCTTGTGATGTCGCGAACGGCAGAACGTGCTCGCCATCTGCCATCACGATGAAGCTCGCCTCTTCGCCCGGCAGAAATTCTTCGATGACGACTTCGGCGCCCGCACCACCGAACTGGCCGTCGAACATCGCACGGGCCGTAGTGATGGCCTCCTCGGCGCTATCGACGATGACCACACCTTTACCTGCGGCAAGCCCGCTCGCCTTGACCACGACGGGCGTGCGTTGCCGGCGAACCCACTCGGGATCGAACGTGTCACGGGTGAAGGTGGCGTAGGCTGCGGTCGGAATACCGTGGCGGCGTAGAAATTCTTTGGTGAAGGCTTTGGATCCTTCGAGCTGCGAGGGCGCCTTGCGCGGGCCGAAACAGCGCAGGCCCGCCGCTTCGAACGCATCGACTACGCCGAGCACGAGAGGAGCTTCGGGTCCGATGATGGTGAGATCGATTTTTTCTTTCTGGGCGAGGGCCACGAGTCCGGTGACGTCCTCGGCGTTGATCGCTACGTTTCGGACCTTGGGCTCGGTCGCCGTACCGGCATTGCCTGGCGCGACGATCACCTCGGCGACCCGACTCGACTGTGCGCATTTCCAGGCGAGCGCGTGTTCACGTCCGCCACTGCCTACGATGAGAACTTTGATCATGGATAGGATTGATCAGTGTCTGAAGTGGCGCATGCCCGTGAAGACCATCGCCATGCCGTGTTCGTCCGCGGCGGCAATGACTTCGGCATCGCGCATGCTGCCGCCCGGCTGGATGACGGCGGCGATTCCGTAGGAGGCTGCCACATCGAGTCCGTCGCGGAAGGGGAAGAAGGCGTCTGAAGCCATCACGGATCCACGCACCTCCAATTTTTCGTCTGCCGCTTTCATTGCCGCAACACGACTCGAATACACGCGACTCATTTGTCCCGCACCGATACCCACCGTCGAGCGTTCACACGCATAGACGATGGCATTGGATTTCACGAACTTGCAGACCTGCCAAGCGAAGAGCAGATCGTCGAGTTCTGCATCGCTCGGCTTGCGCTTACTGACGACGCGCAACTGATCGCGCGTCACCATGCCGAGGTCGCGGGTTTGAACTAGTAGACCTCCCGAGACGCTCCGATAGTCGAGTTCGGCGCCGTGATCGGAAGGCAGGTCACCGAGTTCGAGTACGCGAACGTTCGGTTTAGTGGCGAGCACCGTCTGCGCCTCGGGTAGTACGCGCGGTGCAGCGAGCACCTCCACGAATTGTCGATCGAGGATCGCTTTGGCCATCTTCGCGTCGACCGGGCGGTTGAAGGCGATGATGCCGCCGAACGCCGAGGTCGGATCGGTGCGATAAGCGAGCTCGTATGCCGCGAGGGCATCGGCAGCGGTTGCGACACCGCAAGGATTCGCATGCTTGACGATCACGCAAGCCGGCGTCGTGAACTGGCGGGCGCATTCGATGGCGGTATCGGCATCGGCGATATTGTTGAAGGACAGTTCCTTGCCCTGCAGCATCTTTGCGGTCGATACCGAGGGACCCCGCGGCGTGACGTCGCGATAAAACGCCGCGTGCTGATGCGGGTTTTCGCCGTAGCGCAGGTCTTGCACTTTTTCGTACACGAGCGGCAGCGATTGCGGAAACGCGGCGCCCGGCGCGGGATTTCTCGTCTGCAGATAATTGGCGACCATGGTGTCGTAGCGAGCCGTGTGTGCGAAGGCTTTGGCCGCAAGCCAGGCGCGCAAGGCGGGTGAGGTCGCGCCCCCGTGAGTATCGAGCTCCGTGAGCACGGTGGCGTAATCTGCCGGATCGACGATCACGGTGACGGCATCGTGATTCTTCGATGCGGCCCGAACCATCGCCGGTCCGCCGATGTCGATGTTTTCGATCGCCTCGGAATACGTGCAGGCCGGTCGGGCGACTGTTTCGGCGAACGGATAAAGATTGACCACGAGCAGATCGATGCGCTCGATGCCGTGCAGCGTCATCACGCTTTCGTCGACGCCTCGTCGACCGAGCAAGCCGCCGTGAATACGCGGGTGCAGCGTCTTGACGCGGCCATCCATGATTTCTGGAAAGCCGGTGTGCTGCGAGACTTCTTTGACGGTGATGCCTTGCTCGGCGAGCAGACGCGCCGTGC
The DNA here is from genome assembly GCA_044235605.1 of Steroidobacteraceae bacterium. Taxonomy (GTDB): domain Bacteria; phylum Pseudomonadota; class Gammaproteobacteria; order Steroidobacterales; family Steroidobacteraceae; genus UBA964. The sequence continues at coordinate 3,257 of JBIIHO010000075.1, forward strand.
CACCGGTCGAGAGAATCTCGATGTCGCGCGCAGCGAGTGCCTTGGCAAGTTCGATGACGCCGGTTTTATCCGAAACCGAGATCAGGGCGCGACGCAGGACGACGGGCATGGGTTCACTCCGGGTTGATGCCGAACTCGCGCAGCTTGCGGCGCAAGGTGGCGCGATTGATGCCGAGGATTTCGGCGGCACGAGACTGGTTTCCGTCGGCGTGTTTCAGCACGACGCGAAGCAGGGGTTCTTCGACTTCGCGGATGACGAAGTTGTAGAGGTCGGCGGGTGCGTGACCGTTTAGGTGACGGAGGTAGTCTTCGAGCGCACGCTCGGTGTGGCCACGCAGCGGAAGCTCGCGCTTGAATCCGTCATTGCCATCACCCGACATCGCACGCCCCTCACCGTCAATGTTCTTGCGCCCAAGCGCCAAACAGCTCGTTCGCACACGCGAACTGCGACGACGTGGAGACCTCTGCCATGAGACGGGCCCGTGCCTCGGGCGCCGACTCGAGCAGTTTTGCGTACCAGCCGAGATGTTTGCGTGCGATTCGCAGGCCGGACTCTTCGCCGTGGAAGGCGTAGATGGCCTGTAAATGCGCCAAAACTATATCACGCCGCTCCGTTCGTGAGAGCGGTGTGGGCAAGACGCCGTGTGTCAATAACCCGTTGATATCTCGGAAGATCCAGGGTGCTCCGTGGGAGGCGCGACCGACCATTACGCCGGCGGTCCCGGTGTAGTGCAGTACCTCACGCGCCTTATCGGGGCTCGTGATGTCGCCATTGGCTAACACCGGGATGCGAACTGTCGTTCTGATCGCCCGGATGGTGTCGTACTCGGCGTCGCCTTCATAAAAATCGGCGCGTGTTCGACCATGGATCGCGAGTGCGGCGATTCCGCTCGCCTCGGCGATCTGCGCCACGCGTACGCCGTTGCGATGCTCTCGATCCCAGCCGGTGCGTGTCTTCAGGGTCACCGGGACAGCTCGGCCGGTGGCTTGGACCGCCGACACGACAGACTCGAGGATGCGCCCCACGAGCGGTTCGTCCTGAAGCAGCGCCGATCCACAGAGACGGTTGCAGACCTTTTTGGCCGGGCAACCCATGTTGATGTCGATGATCTGCGCACCTAGATCGACATTTCGACGCGCCGCCTCGGCCAGCGCCTCCGGATCAGCGCCGGCGAGTTGAACCACGCGGGGTTCGGGTTCGCCTTCGTGGTTCATACGCTGCCGCGATTTGCGCGAGTTCCAGAGACGGGTATCGGACGTGATCATCTCCGATGCGGCGAGGCCCGCGCCGAGTTGCCGCGCGAGAATGCGGAACGGGCGATCCGTGACGCCCGCCATGGGCGCCAAAACGGCGGGCGCCGGAATACGCCACGGCCCGATGCGAAACGCCTCGCTCATGCGAGGCGCCCCGCGAGGCAGGTCCAGCCTTCGAGCGTGCGCCAACGCATCAATGAAATCGCAGGAGCGTAAGCCGCGATGACTTCATCTGCCTGCTCCTCGAGCAAGCCGGCGAGTACGATTTCGCCACCCGGCGCGAGCAAGCCAATCAGTTGCGGAGCGAGTTCGCAGAGCGGGCCGGAGAGAATATTGGCGAGGACAAGCTCGACTCCGCCATGCTGGGTGAGGCGTGTCGACAGATCGGTTGCTTCGACGTATGACTCGATGCGCTGATCGACGTCATTCGCTCGTGCGTTATCGGTGGTCGCGATGAGAGCCTGAGGGTCGATGTCATGAACGAACGCGTGCGCGGCCGGCTGGAGTCGTAGGGCGGCAATGGCGAGCACGCCCGAGCCGCAACCGAAATCGACAATGCGGTCCGGTTCACGAGTCCGACGCGTTGCTCGAGTATCGAGATATTCGAGGCAGAGGCGTGTGGTCGGGTGCGTACCCGTACCGAATGCCAGGCCGGGATCGAGGCGAACTACCGTAGCACCTGGATCGTCGACTTCGGCATGCGAGGGGCAAATCCAGAGGTGATCTCCGAATCGCATCGGCTTGAAATCTTTGAGCCACTCGCGTTCCCAGATGCGCTCTTCGACGTCCTCGACGGTGAGACGGGAGCGCTCGCAACCGAGGCGCTCGGCGAGCGTATCGAGTTGTTCGGTGCTGGTGGATTCGTCGGGAAAGATCGCTTGCAGACGAGTGGTCGGCCAGAGTCGAATCTCCCCGGGTTTCGGCTCAAGGATGGCGTCATCATGCTGATCGGTGAGTACGACGGAGTAGGCGCCCGCCTCAAAACAGGCCGTTTCAACGACCTCGGCGTCTAACCCATCAAGATCGAGTGTCACCGCGCGCATGGGGGCGCGGGTCACTTCAGGCCGAGCCGACGCTCGAGGTAGTGGATGTCGAGACCACCTTGATGGAATGCGGCATGCGCCAGAATCTCTTGGTGCAAGGCCGCATTGGTCTTGATGCCCTCGACCACCATCTCGGCGAGTGCATTGCGCATGCGGACGATGGCGGTGTCACGATCTTCGCCGTAAGAAATTAACTTGGCGATGAGCGAGTCGTAGTGAGGCGGCACGGCGTAGCCCGAGTACATGTGGCTGTCGACGCGTACGCCCGGGCCTCCTGGCGCGTGCCACAACCGCACGGGTCCAGGCGAGGGCATGAAGGTTTTCGCATCTTCTGCGTTGATACGGCATTCGAGAGCATGCCCGCGTAGCACGATGTCCGATTGCTTCCACGGTAGTTTCTCGCCAGATGCAATGCGCAACTGCGCCTTCACGAGATCGATACCGGTGATGAGTTCGGTGACGGGGTGCTCGACCTGGATACGCGTGTTCATCTCAATGAAATAGAACTCGCCATCTTGGTAAAGAAACTCGAGCGTACCCGCGCTGCGATAACCCACGGCCTTGCAGGCCTCGACCACGCGCTCACCCATCTTGTGGCGTTGGGCGTCTGTGATGCCGGGCGCCGGCGCCTCCTCGATGACTTTCTGATGACGGCGCTGCATCGAGCAGTCGCGTTCACCGAGGTGAATCACGTTGCCGTGATGGTCGGCCAGAATCTGAAACTCGATGTGCCTCGGCTTCTCGAGAAACTTCTCCATGTAAACCTGATCGTTACCGAAAGCGGCGAGCGCTTCGGATCGCGTCACGTTGATGGAGTGGATGAGTGCCGCAGGGTTGTGCACGACCCGCATACCGCGTCCACCGCCGCCACCTGAGGCCTTGATGATCACGGGATAGCCGATATCTTTGGCGATCCTGAGGTTCTCGTCGTTGTCGAGTCCGAGCGGTTCGCCTGAGCCTGGTACGCAGGGCACGCCGTGCTGTTTCATGACTTTGATGGCCGAAACTTTGTCGCCCATCATGCGGATCGTTTCAGCCTTGGGGCCGATGAAGGTGAAGCCGCTTTGCTCGACTCGCTCTGCAAAGTCGGCGTTCTCGGAGAGGAACCCATAGCCCGGATGAATCGCTGCAGCATCCGTGAGTTCGGCCGCTGCGATGATCGAGGGCATGTTGAGATAACTCTTGGCAGATGCCGGCGGACCGATGCACACCGATTCGTCGGCGAGCAACACGTGCTTCAGGTTGGCATCGGCCGTGGAGTGTACGGCGACCGTCTTGATGCCGAGTTCGCGACAGGCGCGCAGCACGCGCAGCGCGATTTCACCTCGGTTTGCGATGACGATCTTGTCGATCACGGGGATGCGAGCGATTACTGAATCGAGAACAGCGGCTGACCAAACTCGACCGGATCGCCGTTCTGAACGAGTACGGAGGTGATCTTGCCGGCGCGATCGGATTCGATCTGGTTCATCATCTTCATGGCTTCGATGATGCAGAGCACCTGACCGACTTTGACTTCATCACCGATTTGAACAAATGGTTTCGCACCTGGCGCCGGCGCCGAATAGTAGGTGCCGACCATGGGCGCTTGCACGACATGGTCGGCAGAAGTTGAAGCAGGTCCCGCGGAGGGCGCTGCGGGCGCCGCAGCAACCGCTGCCGCGACGGGCGCGGGCATCGGGGGCGGGGCGAACATCGCGGGCTGTGCGAGGACTGCGCCGGTCGACATGCGACTGATACGTACCGACTCTTCGCCTTCCTTGATTTCGATTTCGGCGATGCCCGATTCTTCGAGCAGCTCGATGAGTTTTTTGACCTTGCGAATGTCCATGGGACCTCCGTGGGGGCGGAAAATGTACCCTATTTGCCG
>JBIIHO010000076.1:0-7420 GCA_044235605.1 Steroidobacteraceae bacterium
ACCGGCGCTTCGATGGGCCGCGATTACTCGAAGCTCAACGATGATCAGCTGACCGACGACTACCACTATCTGATCTTTCCGAACGTCACGCTCAACGTGCATGCGGACGATCTGATGCTGTTCCGCCAACGTCCGCATCCGACTGATCCCGATCGAATGCTCTACGACGTCTGGACCTTCGAACTTGTCCCGGAGGGGGCCGAGCGCCCGCCCCGTCCGAAGCACCAATACTTCCGTCACGGTGACAAATCGATCGGTCTCGTCCTCGATCAGGATGCGCAGAACCTTCCGGGCGTGCAGGACGGCATGCACTCGGCCGGTCTCGAAGGACTGTGGATCGGCTCGCAGGAGCTGCGAATTCGCCACTTCCATAAGGTCCTGATGGACTACCTCGGCAACGATGCCGACGAGGCGGCAGCGAAGCTGGAAGGCCGCTGATGAGACGGCCCTAAAAAGAGCAGCGCTGATTGTTTCCGTCAGCGTTGCTCGTTTTCTGTCGTTGACTTACCATCGAGCCAGCGCGCCGGGCGCGCCCCCTCAGGAGATCACGTGAGCCTTCCCAGAGACCTGTTGCTGCGCGCCTATCGGCAAATGAAGACGATCCGCGAGTTCGAGGAACGTCTGCACGTCGAAATTCAGACCGGCGAGATACCGGGATTCACCCACCTCTACTCCGGACAAGAAGCCGTCGCTGTTGGCGTGTGCGAACACCTGTCGGATCAGGACTGGATCGCGAGCACCCATCGCGGCCACGGGCACTGCATCGCTAAGGGCTGCGACGTTCAGGGAATGATGCTGGAGATTTACGGACGTCGTGACGGTCTCTGCAAAGGTAAAGGCGGCTCCATGCACATCGCCGACATGACGAAGGGCATGCTCGGCGCGAATGCGATCGTCGGCGGCGGACCACCGATCGCAGTGGGTGCAGGCATCGCGTGCAAGATCGCCAAACGCGGCAACGTCGCCGTAGCGTTCGGCGGTGACGGCAGCGCTAACCAAGGCACGGTCTTCGAGGCAATGAACCTCGCCGTCGTACTTCGTGCTCCGGTCATTTTCGTTTTCGAGAACAACGGCTACTCCGAGCACACCGGCGCCTCCTACGCGGTGGGCTCGGGCGACATCGCAGGCCGCGCGCGCGGCTTCGGCATGGCCGCCGAAACCTGCGACGGCTCGGATTTCTTTGCCGTGTACGACACCATGGCGAAGTTGTTGAAATCCGTCAGATCAGGCGGCGGTCCTGCAGCGCTCGAAGCTAAGACGACCCGCTTCTTCGGACATTTCGAAGGCGACCCGATGCTCTACCGAGCCAAAGACGAAGTGGCCCGTCACCGCGAGCAGATGGATTGCCTGCGAATCTTCCGCGATCGCGTCAGCAAAGAAGGCTGGCTACCGATTGCCGAACTCGACGCCATCGATGCCGAAGTGATGGCTTTGATAGAAAAGTCGGTCGCGACGTCACGCTCGGCAGTGCCGCCGTCCGCCTCGGACTTACTCACCGACGTGTACGTCTCCTACTGACTCGTCCTGCAGAGAACAGATTCATGCGACAAATTTCCATGAGAGATGCCATCAACGAGGCCTTGCACCTCGAGATGGCGCGAGATTCGCGGGTCATCGTACTCGGCGAAGATGTCTCGGGCGGCGCCGGAGGAACCTCCGGTCAACGTGACGCGGCCGGCGGCGTCTTTGGTGTCACCAAAGGCTTGCTACCGAAGTTCGGTGAAGATCGGGTGATCGATACGCCCATTTCGGAGTCGGCGATCATCGGTGCCGCGAACGGCGCCGCTCTAGCAGGGTTACGCCCAGTCGCCGAACTCATGTTCGCCGACTTCCTCGGCGTGTGCTTCGATCAAGTCTTCAACCAAGCAGCAAAGTTCCGCTACATGTTCGGCGGCAAAACCTCCTGCCCCATCGTCATCCGCGCGGCGACCGGCGCAGGCATGAACATGGGCGCTCAGCATAGCCAGTCGATGTACGCCATGGTCACAGGGGTCCCGGGACTCAAGGTAGTCGTACCGTCGAACGCCTACGATGCCAAAGGCCTGATGCTCACGGCCATCCGTGATGACGATCCGGTAATTTTCTTTGAGCATAAAGCGCTTTACCCCAGGAAGTCCGAGGTGCCGGAGGGCGACTACACCATCCCGTTCGGCGAGGCGAATCTCGTCCGCGAAGGTGAGCACGTCACGGTGGTTGCGATCGGCCGCATGGTGTCGTTTGCGGAAAAAGCCCTCGATGCCTTAGCCGCAGATGGCATCACGGCAGATCTGCTCGATCCGCGTACGCTCTCTCCACTCGATGACGAAACCATCTACGAAAGTCTCGAAAACACCGGCCATCTCGTCATCATCGATGAGTCGCCGCCGCGCTGTTCGGTGGCCGCCGATATTGCAGGGCTCGTCGCGAGCAACGCCTTTCATTCATTGAAGGCACCCATCGTTCAACTGACTCCACCGCATACGCCGGTGCCTTTCGCCCGCGAACTCGAGCGTGCATACGTTCCGGGGCCCCAAGCCATCGAGGTGGCGATCCGAAAGATGCTCAAAGAATCTCGAGCAGCGAGCTGACCATGTCACGAATCCACGCGATTACGATGCCCAAGTGGGGCATCGAGATGCAGGAAGGCGCCATCACCTCTTGGCATGTTGATGTCGGGGGCGCCGTCACCCGAGGCGCACAGCTTCTCGATGTCGAGACGGAGAAAATCGTCAACACGGTAGAGGCTAGCGTCGAAGGAACGCTACGACGGATCATCGGCTCGGTCGGCGATACGCTCGCAGTCGGCGCGCTCGTCGGTATCGTCTGCGAAGGCGAAGTATCCGATGCCGACATCGATCGTTTCGTACGCGAATTCAAGGCTGCGGATGCCTCGTTCGAGCCAGAAACCAGCGCCGGCGCATCGACTACTCCTCCGGCGACGACCCTCGCAGCGACTTCAGCGGCTCCTGCAGCTGAGCGCGAGGACGAAGCTCGGGTCAGCCCGATTGCACGTCGTCTTGCGGAAAAGCTCGGTGTCGACCTCTCTAAGGTTACGGGGACTGGTCGTAACGGCCGTATCTCGAAAGAAGACGTCGAGTCCTACCACGCCAAGCAGTCGACGGCGGTAGAGGCCGTACCCATGAGCGCCATGCGACTCGCGATCGCGCGACGACTCACGGAATCGAAGCAAACGATTCCGCACTACCGTTTACATGCCGATGTCGATTGCGCAGCGCTCGAAGCGGCGCGTGGTCAACACGCCGCGGCGGGCCGTAAGATCTCCGTCAACGACCTTCTGATCTTTGCGCTCGCGCGTACACTCGCCGAGTTCCCGGACGTCAATGCCTGCCTCGAAAACGACACGATCTTGCGCCGGCGCAGTGCCGACATCGCGCTCGCGGTATCGACCACTGGAGGCCTGATCACGCCGGTGCTGCGCGGCGCCGAAAGTAAGGATGTCGCCACTCTCGCACAGGAAGCGCGCGATCTCGCAGCCAAGGCACGCGACAACAAACTAACGAGAGAAGAGATCACCGGCGGCAGCTTCACGCTGTCCAACCTCGGCATGTTTGGTATCGACGCCTTCGATGCCGTCATCAATCCGCCGCAGGTAGCCATCTTGGCTGTCGGCAGTATTCGCGACGTCGTCGTGCTGCGTAACGGAACGCCTGCGGCGGGCCGACTCATGACTCTCACGCTGTCCTGCGATCATCGAGTCGTCGATGGCGCGCTCGGCGCCCGATTTCTTTCTGCACTCAAGCAACGTATCGAAGGGGGGAACTTCGTATGACGAAGCCAACGATCGCCGTACTGCTGCTGTCGCTACTCGCGCTGCCCGCAGACGCGGCCTCGCCTGCAGGCGAGGAAATTTATCAACGCGCCTGCGCAGCCTGTCACGAGGGTGGCGTCAAAAAAGCGCCACATAAGATGTTCCTGCAGATGATGCCTGCCGACGGCATCCTCAATTCGATGAACCAGGGCATCATGCAGATGCAGTCCGCCTCTCTGAGCGCCGCAGAGCGTCGTACGGTGGCGGAGTATCTTGCAGGTCACACCGTGGAAGACGCCCTCGCCCGCGCCCAGCCGCAGCTCTGCTCTGGTCCTGCCAAAGATTTCGATCTCGGCAAGGGCGTGAAGAAAGTAGGCTGGGGCGTCAACCGTGAGAACCATCGCCTCATTCCGGCAGACGTCGCAGGCCTCACGGCTGCCGACTTGCCCAAACTCGAACTGAAGTGGGCGTTCGCTTTCCCCAACGCGCAGCGTGCGCGTTCGCAGCCGACCGTCGCGCTCGGCGCCGTGTTCGTCGGTAGCCAGAACGGAACGGTGTACGCCCTCGATAAGAAAACGGGCTGCGTACGTTGGACCTTCCGCGCGAGCGCCGAAGTGCGTACGCCCGTCCTGATCGAGGCGGGTGACGAAAAGTCTAAGACTCAGCCCATCGCCTACTTCGCCGACTTGATCGCCCGCGTTTATGCGGTCGAGGCCACGACCGGCAAGTTACTTTGGGTAAGCAAGGTCGATGAGCATCCGAACGCGACTGTGACCGGCGCGCCCGTGCTGTACCAAGGTCGCTTGTACGTTCCAGTGTCCTCGCTGGAAGTGACCTCGGCTGCTGATCCGGCGTATCCCTGCTGCAGCTTCCGGGGTTCGGTAGTCGCGCTCGATCCGAGGAACGGAAAAGAGATTTGGCGAACTTATACGATCGATGAAGCGCCGGCCGAAGTCGCTAAGACTAAAGTCGGTACACCGATTCTTGCGCCCTCCGGCGCACCCATCTGGAACAGTCCGTCAATCGATACCGCGACAGACACCCTATACGTCGGCACGGGTGAAAACTATTCATCGCCCGCCAACGATCGCAGCGACGCGCTGCTCGCGATCGAACTCAAGACGGGCAAGCTGCTCTGGCATCGCCAGAAAACGGCGAACGATGCGTGGAACGTCGCCTGCATGATGCAGGACAACCCGAACTGCCCAGTCGAGAATGGTCCGGACTTCGACTTCGGCGCCGGTACCATTGTCGCACGCACGAGCGCCGGTAAACCCATCCTGCTCGCCGGTCAAAAATCGGGCGACGTCTACGCGCTCGATCTCAACGATCGCGGTCGTCCGATATGGCGTAACAAGGTAGGCCGTGGCGGCATCCAAGGCGGCGTGCACTTCGGTATGGCCCTCGAAGGTAAAACTTTGTTCGTGCCGATCTCCGATATGTCGAACCCGGAAGCCGAGACGAATCTGCATTCGGTCCCGTCGAAAGCGGGTCTTTACGCGGTCGACATCGACACGGGCCGCATGCTGTGGTCGCAACCCGCCAACGACGTCTGCAACGGTCGCAAATATTGCGAGCCGGGCATCTCCGCAGCGATCACGGCCATGCCCGGTGCCGTGCTCGCAGGACATATGGACGGACGTCTTCGTGCTTACGAGAGCGCGACGGGTCGCGTGATCTGGGAGTACGACACGACGGGCGAAGTCGTCACGGTCGACGGCTCCAAGGCGAGCGGCGGTTCATTCGGTGGCGGTGCTGGCCCCGTGGTTCAGGACGGCATGCTGTTTGCGGCGTCCGGCTACGGCACGTACTTCCATATGCCGGGCAACGTGTTGCTCGTTTTCGGCTTGCCGAAAGATAAAGAGTAAGAGTTTTTTTGGGGGGGCAACGATGAGCAAGAAAACACCAACCATGGAATGGGAAGGTGGCGAGGATCTCGCCACGCTTCGTATTGCCGTCACGACGATGGGCGATTTGCTACTGACGGCAGCCGACCGAGACCCCAACAAGACTGCGCTCGTTTTCCCCGAGAAAAGCTATACCTACGCTGAACTCGCAGCTCGCGCGATCCGTCGCGCCCGCAGTCTTCAGGCGCTCGGTGTTCGACCGCGCGATCACGTGGGCATCCTCATGCCCACCTGCCCCGAGTTCGTCGAACTCTATTTCGCGATTGCCCTGTGTGGCGCCGTCATCGTGCCGATCAACGCGCGTTACCGATCGGGTGAGATCGGCTACGTCGTGGAAAACGCCGATCTCGTGACGCTGATCACGACGGATGCTGTAGCCGATCAGGTCAACTTCGTCGAACGACTCGAGGGCGCTTTGACCGACCTGCCCTCGCAAAAAGATCCGATGTCCTTGCGGCTTTCCGCAGCGCCGAAGTTGCGTAACGTAGTGCTCTACGGGCGCGCGAGCCGCCCCGGCTTCGTTTCCGAATCGGACTTCGACGCAGCCGCCGATCGATTCGCAGAGATCGAAGTCCACAAGACTCGTCTTCGAACGCGCGTTCGCGACACCGCGCTCATGCTCTACACCTCGGGCACGACCGCCAACCCGAAGGGTTGCTTAATCACCCACGAAGCGCAGGTCAGAAACTCCATCGCCCTCGGACGTCACCGCTATCGCCTGACGCGAGAGGACTCGCTCTGGTCACCACTGCCGATGTTCCATATCGCAGCCGTGCTACCCATGCTCGCCATCTTCGATGTCGGCGGCACGTATCTGACGATGGGATACTTCGACGCGGGCGTCGCACTCAAGATGCTCGAAGATCACAAGGTCACGGCGACCTATCCGAGCTTCGTGACCATCATGCAGGGGCTCATTTACCACCCCGATTTTCCGAAGCGCGACCTCTCGAGCATCCGGCTCATGAACTCCAACTTCGCCGTGCAGCCGCCCGGTGTCGCAGAGCCCATCATGAAGGCGATGCCGGCAGCCATCCAGGTGGGTAGCTTCGGAATGACCGAGGCCTCCGGCACGGTTTCGACGGGCTCGCCCGGCGAGCCGGAGTCTCAAAGAATTACGCGTCTGGGTCGCCCGCTGCCGGGACTCGAGGTTCGAGTGATCGATCCGAATACGGGGCGCGACATGCCGACCGGCGAACGCGGAGAAGTACTGGTCCGCGGATACAGCCTCTTCGAGGGCTATTACCGTGACCCCGTGAAGAGCGCCGAGGCACTCGACAAGGACGGCTGGTTTCATACCGGCGATATCGGCTCGGTCGATGCACAAGGCACGATCATGTTCCACGGCCGCTTCAAAGACATGCTCAAGGTGGGCGGCGAGAACGTCGCCGCAGCCGAGATCGAAGCGCAGTTGCAGAAGCACAAAGCCGTCAAGCTCGCGCAGGTCGTTGGCATACCGGACGCCAAGTACGCCGAGGTGCCTGCGGCCTTCGTCGAACTTCAGCCGGACGCGACAGCCACCGAGACCGAGCTCATCGAGTTCTGCAAAAAGGATGTCGCCGGATTCAAAGTGCCGCGACACATCCGGTTCGTCACCGAGTGGCCGATGTCCTCGAGCAAGATTCAGAAATTCAAGCTGCGTACCGCGCTCGTCGAAGAACTCAAACTCGGTTGATCACGACCTTCATCCACCACTCCTGAGGAGTACTCAACATGGCCGTCTTCTTCGCCCTACTCAAGGTCAAAGCTGGTAAGGAAAAGGATT
>JBIIHO010000077.1:0-7345 GCA_044235605.1 Steroidobacteraceae bacterium
CAGAACTTTCCGCGAAGCCGGCGCCACCTGAGCGCGGACCGATTCGGCCGCCAATTCTTCCTCCAATCAGACCGAAATAATGTCCGATAGACTATCCTCCACCCGTCTTTCGACGGGTGGAGGATCTATTGATGAGTTCAGGGGCTACATATTTAGAGTTGTATCCGGCGATTGGGAAAATCCTCGGTCGAAGCTCGACTAAGAAGTTTTCTGATGCTCCCGTTACCCGGGAGCAGTTAGAGCTTCTACTCACTGCGGCGGTTCGTGCGCCTGACCATGGGCTTCTTGCTCCTTGGCGTTTTACGGTGCTGGAGGGGGAGCGTCGAGGTATTTTGGGTAGTGCGATGGCGGCAGCGCTTCGCGAAAAATCACCAGAGGCGGATCGGGAGGCTCTTGATCGCGAGGCGTCGAAAGCGATGCGATCTCCCACTCTATTGGTAGTGTCGGCGGTGACTCAGTCTCACCCCAAAGTTCCCGAGATCGAGCAGTGGGTGGCGGTGGGAGCTGCCATCCAAAATCTCTGGATCGCTGCTGAGTCGTTAGGGCTGGGAGCGGCGTGGAAGACGGGCTCTCACGCGTACAGTTCGTTGGTCAAACGAGCTTTGGGGCTCGCTCCTGAAGAGAGCATCATCGGGTTTATTCATTTGGGCACGCCGCTAGCTAAAGCGCCGATACGTCCCGCCGATTTTTCTTCCCGTACTCGCTGGCTTTAACCTAAAAACTATTCGAGAGGCGTAGTACTCATAATCACGCCGTTTTCGTCCGCGTAAAGCCAGTCGCCCGGTGAAATCGTTACTCCGGCGAAAGATACGATGACATCACGCTCGCCCGTTCCCTCTTTGCGAGGAGGAACTGGGCACACGGCTAGAGCGCGAACCGCCAGGGGCATGGTCTTGAGAACTTCGACGTCTCTAACTGCCCCATTGATGAGAATACCGGCCCAGCCATTTTTAATGAGGATGGAACCTAGATTGTCGCCAAACAGCGCGCGGTCGAGTGATCCGCCACCATCCACCACCATGACTCGCCCAGCGCCGGGGGTACTCAGGGTAGCTTTCAGGAGGGCGTTATCCTCTTTGCAGTGGATGGTGGTGACCTCTCCATGAAATTTGGTAACCGTTCCAAAGTCTCTAAACAGGGGCTGCAAGACCCTGATCCGGTTGCCGTGGTCGTCCGCGAGATCACAAATACTTCGGGGCATACTTGATACCGTACGTCGATGACTGATTACCCACGGGATTATGCCCGACAAAGACTTTATTCAGATGCCATTAATAGTTAGTTCCGACAAACGCGATCCCAATATGGGCCTCGTACTCCGTGCTGCACGTTTTGCTGCATGGAAGCACCGTGATCAGCGCCGCAAGGGGCGCGGAGCGGTACCGTACATCAACCATCCGCTGGATCTGGCGCACGTATTGTGGTTCGAGGGAGCTGTGACGGACCCGGAAATCCTGGCTGCGGCCCTCCTGCACGATACGCTCGAAGACACGCAGACTACTTTGCAGGAACTTCAGGGGGAGTTCGGGGAGCGAGTCGCTGGCATCGTGATGGAAGTGACTGACGAGCCGACCATCAACTGGCGAGCAAGAAAAAAACTCCAGGTCTCGAGGGGGCGTCTTGCCTCACTCGAAGCGAAGCAGGTGAAGCTTGCGGACAAAATTTGCAATCTGCGCAGTATGGTATCTAGCCCGCCTAACGGCTGGACGGTGGAGCGTCAGCGTGCGTACTTCGACTGGTCAAAAGAGGTGGTTGACCAACTTCGAGGAGCTAATCCCGAGCTCGAACAACGATTCGACCAGATATGGAAACGCCGGCCCTGAAGCCGGCGTTTTTCATGGTGAGACAACTGTAAGTTGATCAGGCAGCGTAGCGCTTGGCCATGTCGTCCAGCGGTACGATCTTGATTTTGGAAGCTTTGCCCGCGCATCCGAACGCTTCGTAACGAGCGATACAAATCTCTCGGGCTGCCAGCATCGCTTCTTTCATATATTTACGCGGATCGAACTCCGCCGGATCTTTGTTCATCGCACGTCGGATCGCGCCGGTCATGGCCAAGCGGATATCGGTGTCGATGTTGATTTTACGAACGCCGTGTTTGATCCCTTCGAGAATTTCTTCGACGGGAACTCCATAAGTCTCGCGGAGTTTGCCGCCGTTCTCGCGGATGATTTGCAGCCACTCTTGCGGTACGGACGAAGAGCCGTGCATCACGAGATGTGTGTTCGGAATCTTGGCGTTGATTTCGCGAATTCGCTGGATCGCAAGGATGTCGCCGGTGGGCTTACGAGAGAACTTGTAGGCACCGTGCGAGGTACCGATGGCGATAGCCAAAGCGTCGACACCCGTCTTGGCGACGAAGTCGGCAGCTTGATCGGGGTCGGTCAGAAGTTGGTCGTGAGAGAGCTGACCCTCGGCGCCATGGCCGTCTTCTTCGCCGGCCTGTCCGGACTCGAGGGAGCCGAGGCAACCAAGCTCGCCTTCCACCGATACTCCAACGGCATGCGCGATACGCACCACGTGACGTGTGACATCGACGTTGTAGTCATAAGGAGCCGGAGTCTTGCCGTCTTCTTTGAGCGAGCCATCCATCATCACGCTCGAGAACCCCGAACGAATGGATTGAACGCAGACGGATGGGCTGGCGCCGTGGTCTTGATGCATCACGATCGGGATATGAGGGTAGCTCTCGATCGCCGCTTCGATGAGGTGTCGCAGAAACGGCTCACCGGCGTACTTACGGGCGCCGGCCGATGCTTGCATGATCACCGGGCTGTCGGTTTTGTCGGCAGCCTGCATGATCGCCTGAACCTGTTCGAGGTTGTTGACGTTAAAAGCGGGAACGCCGTAACCGTGTTCGGCAGCGTGGTCGAGCAACTGTCGCATCGAGATCAGAGCCATGTGGCGATCCTCTTAACGAATTTATTGACGATTTTATTGTATCGAAAAGTTTTTCTCACCAAAGTACGCGGGAACTCAGTCCTCGATCAGGAAGCTTCGCAGCTGCTCGGATCGGCTGGGATGGCGCAGTTTGCGGAGCGCTTTAGCCTCAATCTGGCGAATGCGTTCGCGTGTGACATCGAACTGCTTACCGACCTCCTCGAGTGTATGGTCGGTGTTGAGGTCGATACCGAAGCGCATACGCAGCACTTTGGCCTCGCGAGGGGTAAGTTGCGAGAGTACCGCGTGAGTCGTTTCTCGCAGAGACTCGGCCGTAGCTTGATCGATAGGCGAAGCAACCGACGTGTCTTCGATGAAATCACCAAGATGTGAATCTTCATCGTCGCCGATCGGGGTCTCCATTGAGATCGGCTCCTTGGCGATTTTGAGGACTTTGCGAACTTTATCCTCGGGCATTTCCATACGGACGGCGAGCTCTTCAGGCGTGGGTTCTCGGCCCATCTCCTGCAGCATTTGTCGCGAAATCCGGTTCAGCTTGTTGATGGTTTCGATCATGTGTACCGGAATACGGATGGTTCGTGCCTGGTCGGCGATCGAGCGCGTGATGGCCTGGCGGATCCACCAGGTCGCATAGGTCGAGAACTTGTATCCACGACGGTACTCGAACTTGTCGACCGCCTTCATCAGGCCGATGTTGCCTTCCTGAATGAGATCGAGGAACTGTAGCCCGCGGTTCGTGTATTTCTTTGCGATGGAGATCACGAGGCGCAGATTGGCCTCGACCATCTCTTTCTTGGCTCGACGAGCCTTGGCTTCGCCGATCGAGACTTCGCGGTTGATTTCCTTGATTTCGATGATCGATAGATGACGAATCTTCTCGATTTCGCGAAGCACGGTCTGCTTGGCGCGAATATCGTCGGCAAAGCGACCGAGCGGCACCGACCACTTCTTGCCCGCTTTGACGTGCTTGGCAGCCCAGCGATCGTTGGTCTCGTTACGCGGGAACGTCGCGATAAATTCTTTGCGCGGCATTCCGGCATCGCGAACGGCGATGACCATGATCTCTTTTTCGAGCTGACGAATTTCGTTGATATGAGAGCGAAGATTGTCGATCAACGCATCGAACATGCGCGGCGACAGCTTGAGCTCCATAAACTCACTCGCGAGCTTCTTGCGGATTTTTTGAGTCTTGGGATCTTCGACGCCGACCTTCGCCATCGAATTGAGCATCTGCGTATGCAGCTTGATCATCGAAGCAAACCGATTCGCGGTCTCGACCGGATCGGGTCCGGTATCGACTGTTTCTTCGCTGTCGTCACCGTCCTCGGCTTCGGTTTCTTCCTCAACAGGCGCAGAGGCATCGACCTTGGTCGGATTTTGAGGTTGCGCGATGACATCGGGCGCATTGGGGTCGATGAAGCCCACGAGAATGTCAGCAAGACGTCCAGTGCCGCCCTTCACGTTTTCGTAAACCTTGAACAGGAAGTCGAAGGTCGGTGGATAAGTCGCCAGTTGTCCTCGGACTGAGTTCAGGCCTTCTTCGATGCGCTTGGCGATGCTGATTTCACCTTCGCGGGTGAGTAGCTCGACGGTGCCCATTTCGCGCATGTACATGCGTACGGGGTCGGTCGTGCGGCCAAGCTCTGCGTCGAGCGCTGCGAGCGCAGCCGCCGCTTCTTCGATGGCCTCTTCGTCTGAGGGCGCGGTGGTCTCGGGCGCAAGCAGAGATTCGCTTTCTGGCGCCTTCTCATAGACCGGAATGCCCATGTCGTTAATCGTGTTAACGATCTCTTCGATCTGTTCGGGATCGACGATTTCGGAGGGCAGGTAATCGTTTACCTGAGAGTAAGTGAGGTAACTCTGCTCCTTGCCGAGCGCGATGAGCTGCTTGAGCTGCGACTGGCGCTCCTCGGGAAGAGCGAGCGGACGACGCTCAGGGAGCGCGAGGATCTTGCTGCCTTCATTCGAGGCCGCCTTTGACGCTTTTGATGAGCTCTTTGGCTTGCTCTGGCTCTCTGCAACTTTCGGCTCCGCTACCGGTGCCGAAGCTGCGGTTTTGGCGACGCCCTTTTCAGGAGCGGCTGTCTTAGCGGGCGCGGACCCCTTTGCAGGAACGGCGGTCTTGGTAGGCGCAGCGCCCTTAGCTGCTGCGACGGGCTTCGCGGCGATCGCGCTCTTGGCGGCAGGCTTTTGGGCGGGTACCGCTGCAGCGGTTTTGGCCAATGATTTGACAGCCGGTTTAGCGGCTACAGCCGCCTTCACAGATGTCGCAACCGGTTTGGCGGACGTCTTCGGAGCGGGCTTGGCGGGCTTGGCAGCCTTCGGCGCCGGCTTGGCGGCTTTGGCGGCTGGTTTCACTGCCGGTTTGGCAGTCGCCGGGCGCACGGGTTTCTTACCAGGGGAAGCCTTGGGTTTCTTGCTCATTTGGATGCCTGCCGGGTCGGGGCCCGGGCCTTGGAAGCGAACCAGAAACTATACGGGAAATAGGGGGTTTAAGCCAGTTTACGAGGCCTCGAAAGGCTACGATCCGCGGGTTCCTCAACTTCTAATTCGACCCGCCATCAATTGCTGCAGTTCCGAGCGTTCGATCGGCGACAAACCGGTAGATTTTTCACGCTCTAGCAGGGCGTCCAGCCGGCGACGCCGTTGCTCGTCCCGCATTCGGGCCAGTGCATTGCGTACCTCCTGGAGGGCTGCTTCGTCGGTCGGCATCAGTGATTCGGCGACAGCGAGTCGGGAGAGGCGTTCCGCTTCGGGACGATCACGCCACCGCTCGAGCAGCTGGCCCGTGTTGGCGCAGGGGTTCTCTCGAAGATCGGACACCAGTTCGCGCAAGATGTCGGAGCCCGGTTCATCGAGGCTTGAGAGGATGTCGAGATCAGGCTCGGTCAGTCGTGAGGCGACCTTCGGGTGGTGAACGAGGGCGAGCACCGCCTGCCGCATCAGGCCTCCGCGGCCGGCGCTGCGTGACGACGCTCGCGAAGCCGACGGATCTCGGTCGGTTAAGCGGCGGTTTCCGTTGAAGCCGGCTTCATTGCTGCTCGAGCCGCCACCCGCCCACAACTCGCGAAGTCGAGCGGAGGGTAGTCGGATCGCCTCGGCGAGCCGTTCCACCAGCAATTCTCGATACACGCCTTCGGGGGCCTTGGTGACGAGTGGGCGAGCGATTTCAGCGAAACGTGCCCGGCCGTCGGCATGGGCGAGATCGACCTGAGAAGACAGCTCCTGAACGAGATACTCCGAGAGCGGCAGCGCCTGGTCGAGACGCGCCTCGAAGGCCTCGCGACCTTCTTCGCCCACCAGGGTGTCCGGATCGTGTCCGTCGGGCAGAAACAAGAACTTGAGCTGTCGTCCCTCCCGTACCTCGGGCAGCGAGTTATTAAGCGCGCGCCAAGCGGCCGCACGTCCAGCCCGATCGCCGTCGAACGCAAACACCACTTCGCTCACGAGTCGGAACAAGCGCTTGAGGTGTTCGGGTGTGGTAGCCGTGCCGAGGGTGGCAACGGCGTAATGGATACCGGCCTGATGAAGTCGGACAACGTCCATGTAGCCTTCGACCACCATCAGGCGATGAAGGGGCGCTCGCGTTTGGCGAACTTCGTACAGACCGTAGAGCTCGCGGCCCTTATGAAAAAGGATCGTCTCCGGTGAGTTCAGATACTTGGGCTCGCCCTGATCGATGATTCGTCCGCCGAAGGCAATCACGCGTCCGCGCGCATCGCGGATCGGGAACATGATGCGGTCGCGGAATCGATCGTAATAACGTTCGCCGTCTCGGCCAGAGCCGCCGTCACGCTCGATGATGAGGCCGCAGGCGACGAGCGATTCACGTCCTTTTGTATCTTTAGAGAAACGATCAAGGACTTCATTCCATGAATTGGCCGAATATCCGATACCAAATTGCTGAATGGTCTCGGCGCTGAGTCCGCGATTAGAGAGGTATTTGGAAGCGCGTGAATCGGCCTTGAGTTTGGCCGCCCAATGTTTAGCGACCTCGGCCATGAGGCCGGCGAGATCCGCCTGATCTCGACTTCGATCGTCGTTGGGGCGTGCTTCGCGAGGGATCTCGGCGCCGAGTCGCGAGGCCAATTCCTCGACGGCCTCGACGAAGCCAAGCCGGTCGTAATTCATCAGAAAACCGAGCACGGTACCGTGCGCGCCGCAGCCGAAGCAGTGATAGAACTGCTTGTCTGGGCTCACCCAGAACGAGGGGGTTTTCTCATCGTGGAAGGGGCAGCAGGCTCGAAACTCTTTGCCGGCTTTCTTGAGCGGCACGCGTGCGCCGATGAGCTCGACGATGTCGGTACGACCGACAATGTCGTCGATGAAACTCTGGGGAATTAGCCCGCCGCTGCGCCCGCTCATGGGCAAATAGTAAGCGGTCGGTTCAGCCGGCGCTGAGCTTTGCCTTGATGAGGGCGCTGACGACGCCCATGTCCGCCTG
>JBIIHO010000078.1:0-7295 GCA_044235605.1 Steroidobacteraceae bacterium
GTCTGCGGCAGCTTTACTCGAACTCGCGCAACTCAACGGGGTGCCTGTCGACGATGAGGCGATGGCCCTGCGGATTGCGGCGGGTGGAGCAGCCGCAACTTCAGCAGTACGAGCGGCGTCGAGCGAAATCGGTCAGGCTGCACTGTCTTCGGTCGAGCCCGCCGATTATCTGCCGAAGCTCGAGTCGTTCGCCGGGTCCGCGCCTAGCGTCTCATCGAGCAATGTCCGCCCCTATCCAGTCAAAGATTTAGACTGGCCGGATCTCGTGTCCACTGCAGGGCGTCTCGTCGCCGGGGAGTTACGCAGCATCGATCTCGTTCGATCCGCGCTAGAGAGCGCCGAGCGTGCCGAGGCGAGAACGCATTGCTTTTTAAGCTTGGAGAAGGAGGAGGCGCTGCGCGCCGCTGCGCTCGCCGATGCTCTGCTCGATGACGCGAGGCGACAGGGCCGCAAGCCGCTCGCGCCTCTGCTCGGCATCCCGCTCGCACACAAGGACATGTTCGATCGAGTCGGTCGTGCGGCGACCTTCGGTTCCAAAGCGCTCGAGCCCGTCGCGGCTTCGCGAAGCGCAACGGTGTTAGAACGTTTGGACCGGGCGGGTTCAATCAACCTTGGCACGCTCAACATGGCCGAGTTCGCGCTCGGCGCGACGGGTCACAACGCCGCTTGGGGAGACTGTCGTAATGCATGGAACCCGGACTACATCTCCGGCGGTTCTTCCAGTGGATCGGGCGCTGTGGTCGCCTGTGGCGCGGCGTTCGCGAGTCTCGGTTCCGATACGGGTGGGTCGGTTCGCATTCCTGCTTCTGTGCAAGGCGTGTTCGGTTTGAAGCCTACCTACGGACTCTTGCCGCGTACCGGGAGCATGAAGCTTGCGCCTTCGATCGATGTGTTAGGGCCCATTACGCGCTCGGTGCGCGATCTCGCGCTCATTCTTGGGATCCTAGCGGGCAGTGATGGTGAAGATGCGCAGTGTTCGATGCGCTCTGTCCCGAACTACGCCCACGCACTCGGTCTAGGAGTCGAGGGGCTACGTATTGGTCTGCCAAAAAATCATTTCTTCGAGCGTCTCGATCCGCAGGTGCGATCGGCCTGCGAACGCTCGCTCGCGAGTTTCGAGGCCGCGGGGGCGCAGCTCGTCGACGTCGAAGTTCCGTTCGCGGCCCATCTGGCCGAACTCAGTCGTGCCATCGTGTACTCGGAGGCGGCGGCCGTACACGGTGAGACTCTACGTATCCGCGGTTCAAAGTATTCGCCTCAGGTTCGCGTTCGAGCGAGTACCGGTCTCGCAATTTCCAGTACGCACTATCTGGAGGCTTTGCAGGTACGCATTCCAATCCTGGAGCGTTTCGTCAACGACATCTTCGGTCGTTGCGAGGTTCTGCTCACGCCAACAATACCCATTCGGGTGCCGCGTCGCGATGAAACAGATGTCGGTGCGGGAGCGCGCTTGTGGGAGGTACTCGGCGATCTCGTGCGCTGCACGGCACCGTTCAATTATTTAGGACTACCCGCGATTAGTATGCCGGCTGGGCTCGACGATCAAGGTTTACCGATCGGAGTACAACTCGTCGGTGCGCCATTCGGCGAGCCTTTATTGCTCGCTGCAGCGGCCGCTCACGAACTCGCTTTGCCGCCACCGAGGCTTGCGAACTGACCTCTGAAGTACGCGAGCGGTGAGCCCTCGCGAGCATCCACAGAGATGACCTCACCGAAGAAAATACGGTGGGTTCCGACGTCCGTCTGCGTAGTGACTCGACATTCGAGATAGGCGAGCGCACCGGCGATGAGTGGATTGCCGAGAGGGCTGTCGTGTACCGAACCGAGTCCGAGTGATGCGAGACTCGCGAACTTGTCCGAGGTACGCGAGGCGAAATGCCTCGCGAGTTCGAGTTGATCGTCCGCGAGAATGTGTACGCAAAACCGACCAGACTCGCTGACCGCTTGACAGGTGGCAGACTGGCGATTGAGGCAGACGAGCAGGGTAGGGGGCTCCAACGTGACTGAGGCGACGGCGCTCGCCGTGATGCCCTGAGCGAGCCCGTCGTGTCGGGTGGTGACGAGGGTGACCCCAGTCAAAAATCGGCTGATCGCTGCGCGGTAATCGGTACTCGAGACGTTCATGTCGGCCACGGTAGGTACTACTCCGTACATACTGCCAAGGCTTTCGGCATTAGTCTCCTATTCGTGTTCTGATCATCTTCCCCCTCCGATCAGAGCATGCAGAGATAGCCCCGCCTCGTGCGGGGCTTTTTTGTATCCTCATGCCTCTCATGTCCGTATCCATCGCCGAAGACTATCCGCCCGAATGGCGCAATGAAGCAGCCCACGCCCTCGCTTGCAGCGACTTCGTAACCGAGAGCCTGGCGCGAGATTCCGAGCTTTTCGGCGATTTGCTGCGCTCTAACGCCTTGCAGCAGCTGCGCATCGCAGGCGGTTCGTTGTGTTGGCCCCGGGGTGAAGAGCCGCCTGCGCTCGACACGCCGGAGCCGCAGTGGCAAGCATGGCTGCGTCGATGGCGTCGACGCGAGATGGTGCGGATCGCCTGGCGAGATCTCAATGGTCGAGCGACTCTCGAAGAGACGCTCGAGGATTTATCGGCCTTTGCCGATGATGCCGTCAATCGTGCCATGGCTGTCGCCTGGCACAGCACCTGCGAGCGCTACGGAACGCCGCAGTATGCCGAAGGCGGTGAGATGCCGCTCGTAGTCGTCGGCATGGGAAAACTCGGTGGCCGCGAACTCAATTTTTCTTCCGATATCGATCTGGTTTTTCTTTTCCTGGGTTACGGGGAGACGGTTCATGCCGCACCGGTGAGTCACGAGGAATTTTTTGTACGCCTCGGACAAGCCCTACTGCGACTCTTATCGTCGGTCACGGTCGATGGTTTCGTATTCCGGGTGGATATGCGGCTACGTCCCTTCGGAGATTCCGGACCGCTCGCTTGTGGCTTTTCGTCTTTCGAGGACTACCTGCTCCAACACGGTCGGGACTGGGAGCGGTACGCCTGGATCAAGGCGCGACCGATCACCGCGCCCGAGGCTTATGCCGAGCTTTACGATTCGGCGGTGAGACCTTTCGTGTATCGCCGTTATCTCGATTTCGGCGTCTTCGAATCGCTTCGCGAAATGAAGCAGCTGATCGAGAAGCAGGTTGCGCGCAAGGAGCTCGTCGATCACGTGAAGCTCGGGCCCGGCGGTATACGCGAGATCGAGTTCATCGTGCAGTCGATGCAATTGATTCGTGGCGGTCAAGATCGGCGCCTTCAAGGTTCGCGATTATTTGAGATCTTGCCCCAGCTCGCACGTAGTCGCCTGTTGCGCCAGCAGGCCGTCAACGAACTCGATGCGGCGTATCGCTTTTTACGGATACTCGAGAATCGACTGCAGATGATTGCAGACGCGCAGACTCACTCGCTTCCGAAAGACCCGGCCACGCAACAGAAATTGGCGCGTGCCATGGGTAAGGAGAGTTGGGAGGCTCTGCGACACGACTACGAGCGACATGCGGCGCACGTTCATCGTGAATTTAATGCGCTCGTCTTTGCTCCCGTCGCTGCCGATGCCACGCGTGATCCTGCTTCGAAATCGTCGATCGACGGCGCCGGACTCTCCATGATGTGGGACGACACGGCAGGGGTTTCAGCACTCATCGAGGTGCTCTCTTCTCGAGGGATGACACACCCCGCAGAGCTCGCGCAACTGCTTGTCGACTTCCGCGGCAGTTCGCAGGTGAAGCGGCTCGATGCGACCGGACTGCGTCGTCTCGAACTATTGGTGCCCCAATTACTGACCTCGCTCGAGGCCGATGACGACCATCTCGTGATGGGGCGCCGACTTCTGCGCGTACTCGAGGCGATCGGCGGGCGCTCGGCCTATTTCGCGCTCCTCAACGAAAACCCCGCAGCTCGGCAGCGCTTCGTTCGGGTGTGCCGAGGCGGTGATTTTTTGGTACAGCAGCTTGCGGCGCATCCGCTCTTGCTCGATGAGCTGCTCGATGAGCGAGCCTTGACCGTACCGCCGGCACGCGCAGAGTTGCTCGCCGATCTCGATGATCGTCTCGCGCGAGTCGATGCCGATGATCCGGAGCGACTCGTCGAGGCGCTCGCGCAGTTCAAGCGTGCTGCGGTGTTTCGCGTCGCCATCGCGGATCTCTCGGGCAGTTTGCCGCTGATGCGCGTGTCCGATCGCCTGACCGACATCGCCGAGCTCATACTCGAAAAAGCGATGCAGCAAGCCTGGTCGCAGATGACGGCGCAGTATGGCGTACCCACGTGTCGCGCCACGGACGACGCCGTGCCTCGAGAGGTGGAGATCTGTGCCGTCGGCTACGGCAAGCTCGGTGGTATTGAGCTCGGTTACGGATCCGACCTCGACCTCGTATTCCTGCACGATTCGATCGGCGCGGTACAGGAGACCTCCGGCGACCGCCCGATCGAGAACCAGCTCTTCTTCGTGAGACTTGCGCAGCGCATCGTCCATATCCTCACGGTGCACTCGGCGGCGGGCCGCTTGTATGACGTCGACGTCCGTCTGCGTCCGGGTGGAAAGGGCGGAATGCTGATTACGCAAATCGACGCCTTCGTCGATTATCAGCATGCGTCGGCTTGGACTTGGGAGCATCAGGCGCTGCTGCATGCGCGGGCGGTGGCGGGTTCACCGCGACTGCGCGAACGATTCGAGCGGGAGCGTGTGCGTATCCTCGGAGAATTCGTTCGACGCGACACCCTACTCGAGGAGGTGGGGTCGATGCGCGAGCGCATGCGACGCGAACTCGCCAAGTCCAAGGTCGGAGAGTTCGATCTCAAGCAGGATCGTGGCGGCATCGCCGATATCGAATTTCTGGCTCAGTACTGGGCGCTGCGCGAGGGCGCGCGGCATCCAGCGGTGCTGATGTTCAGCGACACCATCCGTCAGCTCGAGACCTTAGCTTCGGGAGATCTCGTACCGCAGGCGACGGTAGACCAATTGACCGGTGCATATCGCGCGTATCGCGAGCGTAATCACCATCGGTCGCTACGCGAGGAGCGTGGTGTCATCGACGCCAGCGAGTTCGTAGTCGAGCGCGCCGCCGTCACCCGCATCTGGGAAGACACCTTTGCCGGTACGGCATCGCCGGTATAATCATTCTATGTCGACGACGCCTCTCATCCAGCCGAACGCACAGAATAAGTACGACGTTACGTCCGAAGATCTGCCGCTCTCTTGTCCGATGCCACAGATGCAACTGTGGAACTCGCATCCGCGAGTCTATTTGCCCGTCGAGAAAACGGGCTGGGCCAAGTGCCCCTACTGCGGAGCGGAGTACACCCTGCGGCGTTGAGCGCCCTCAGACGGGGCGGTACGGCTTGTAGGACTTTTCTTCGACGATGCGTGAGCCGAGCGCTACATTGATGCGCTTCTTGACCGCTGCGCGCTCGTCGTTGGTCACGTAAACCGCTCGCGCCAGCTCGATGAACTCGGCGTCGAAGGCCTGTGCGAGTTCTTTGTCGCGAATTTTGTCTTCGATGTCCCACAGCGCTTCGTTCACGCGCTGAAGAGCCGCTTCGTCGGCAGCCACTTCCGGAATGGCGGCACCGCTATCGCGCCAGGTGTTTTCGAGCAGGTCGAGTTCGAGACGTACGTTGCGGACCTTGGTCGCGTCTGTCATGCGCGCGGCTTTGATACGCAGGATGGTGATTTTGTCGAGCAGTTCGCCCGGTGAGATGGGTACGAGGATGTCTTTCATGAGCGAGATGCTAGCAGGGCGTCGAGACGCTTGCAGACCTCGGGTACTTCGATCAGCTCCATAACGCCAGGCTCTTCGATTTTCGTGGCCCAGGGCAGGGCCTCCGGCGTGCTGTGCCTGAACTTTTGAGCGGCTCGCGGGAAGGCGTCGATGCACCATTGCCTCGAGAGATAGGGCCCGCTGCGCGCCGGGTTGGTGGCGGCATAGAGTCCGATGACGGGCGTGCCGACCAGGGTGGCCATATGAGCTGGGCCCGTGTCCGGTGCGAGCAGTACCGTCGCTCGTCCGAGCAGGGCAAGCAGTTGCGGCAAAGTATCTTTACCCACCTGATCGATTACGCCCGGGCACTCTGCAGCGATGGCGCGCGCCATCGACTTTTCGGTTTCGCTGGGCCCACCGGCCAGAATGACTCGCATCCCATGCGTGTCGATGGCGTGGCGCGCGACGGCGGCATAGCGCTCGGCGAGCCAGTTTCTTCGTATATGGCTCGAGCATGCGCTGATCACCAGCGTGCGCGGCGCTCCGTCGGGGATCAGCCCTTGCGCGTACTCGATGGCGTCGTTGGGAAGGGGAAGGTTCCACTCGAGTACGTGATGCTCGACACCTGCGGCTTCGGCAAAGCCCATGAAACTGTCGAGTACGTGTTCGCGTTGGCGTGGCGCAATACGCGAATTGGTGACGAGCCACTGCAGTTCGCGAGCTCGGGCCCGATCGAACCCGAGTTTGATGCGCGCGGGCACAAGTGCTGCGACGACGCTCGCCCTGAACGAAAGCTGCAAATGCAGCAACAGATCGAACTGTCGACCTTTCAGCGTCGCGCGGAGGGCTTTGAGGCCCGCCAAGCCGGCGCGTTTGTCCACGGTGATAAACTCAACCCCCGGAAGCACGGTCATGAGTCGCGCTTCGGCACGACCGATGATCCAGGTGAATCGTGTATCGGGCCACGCATGCTGCAACGTGCGCAGCAGGGGCACAACATGACAGGTGTCGCCGATGGCCGAGAGCCTCAAGAGGCAAACGGATTCGGGCGGCGTGATGAGCGGCAGCATGGCTTCAGACGGTGAGGGCGGAATGAACGAGGGTCGTGCACACGAACCGCTGGAGAGCAGGATCCAAGTCGGTCGCTGCGTGATGCTATATGACCCCTCCCTCGTCGGCAATTTTGATCCGCGCTGGTTCGACCCCGAGCACTGGAGCCGAACTGGCGCGCTGCGCGGCGAGGCGCCTGGACGGGGAAGTACGCTTTTCTTCGAAGCCGAGGGTGCCGCTTATGCCTTGCGGCATTATCGACGTGGGGGCCTCGTTGCTGCGGTGCTCGGTGATCGCTATCTCAATGTCGGTGAATCGCGCTCCCGACCTGTCCGGGAGTTTCGCGTCACCCAAAGACTGCAGCGTCTAGGTCTGCCCGTCGCCCCGGTGGTCGCGGCATTGCACGAGCCGCGTACGCTCTGGTGTCGCGGCGACCTCATCACCCGCCGCCTCGTCGGTGTCAGTACGCTCGCCGAGCGTCTCGCGCAATCGCCGGGTTCGATCGACTGGTCGGGCGTAGGCGCCATGGTCGCCCGTTT
>JBIIHO010000079.1:0-7259 GCA_044235605.1 Steroidobacteraceae bacterium
GCCGAAATCTTTGATGGGCTTGTGCGGGGCAGCAACATAAAATTGAGTGATCCGCTCGGTCGATGGCCGAGGCTCTCGGCAGATCTCACCATCGAAAACCTAGATCTTGAGACGCTCACCTCCACTCTGGAATTCGGCGCTATCACCGGCCGGATAGACGGAAAGGTTGATGACCTAGAACTATTCGCATGGGCACCCGTTTCTTTTGACGCGTGGTTGCGCACCCCAGACGACGATAACAGTCGAAAGCGAATCAGTGTCGACGCCATCAACAGCATCGCTAACGTAGGTGGTAGTGCGGGCTCTGGTGTCGCATCCGCATTGCAAATGGGAGCCCTGCGTTTCTTCTCACGTTACAGTTATCGGCAGCTTGCCATTCAGTGTGTGCTCGAAGACGATGTCTGTCGACTTTCTGGTGCGCCGATCGCAGATAATCGTTTTTACCTCTTGGAAGGCGCTGGAGTGCCCAGGGTCGATATCATCGGAAACTCTGGCCGTATACAGTGGTCAGAACTTCTCCGGCAGGTCGCCTGGCAAATCGAGACGGGCGGCACGTTCAGCGTTCAGTAACCTTGCAAATCGGTCTTCGATTATGGGGAATACCATGAAGAACCTGCTCAAGCTTAAATTGACGGCGGCATCGCTGATGATCGCCTCATGCATCACGATCAATGTTTACTTTCCGGCAGGCGCTGCCGAAAAAGCAGCTGATCAAATCATCGACTCGGTGATCCAAGGCGGCGGTGATCGCGGCAATACTCAAACGCCACCGACGACGCCTCCTCCGGCGTCGACCCCCCCGATCGGCCTGACAGACTCGTTCGCTGCCCCGCGCTTAAATCATTTAGCCGGCTTGTTGCTCGAGGCACTCATCCCAAGCGCTCATGCTCAAACGGAAATGAATCTCGACGTCTCCTCACCCGAGATCAGAGCCATCACGGCTTCCATGCAAACTCGTTTCGGTCAGCTTGAGCGCTTCTTCGATTCGGGTGTCGTTGGTCTCACGGCAGATGGACTCATCGACATTCGCGATATCGGCGCCGCAGCCCTGCCCGACCGAGCACTCGTCAAGCGGCTCGTCGCGGAAGACAATGCCGACCGCGATGCACTCTACGACGCCATCGCGCGAAAGAACGAGCGCCCCGAGTGGGCGCCGGATATCCGACGTATCTTTGCGCAGCGCTGGGTAGAGCGTGGCGCCAAGCCCGGTTGGTACTTCAAAGATCTAAACGGAAACTGGAAGCAACGCTGAGGCTTATCGACGCGCCCCTCCGCGTAAAACGTCGATGAATCAGCCAGCGTCATCATCCGGCACTGCCAAAACGCTGCCGCGGGTTCTTCTTTTAAGCGTCCTGACCGCAGTGGCGTTAATTCTCGCCCTGTCTTTCATCGCGATTTTTTTGAGAACACCAATCGTCAACTCTGATCCGGTGCGCGTCGAACTCAGTGAGTTAATGCAGCGGCTAACGGGGAGAGATGTCGTAATCGACGGAGACATCATCATCAATGAGTTCCCTTGGATTACGGTGGTGATCGGACCAGGCACCCTGAATAATCCCGACGAATTCGAAGGGCCTCCGTTGCTGCGGTGGCAACGCATCACCTTGAGAGTGCATTACAGCAGCCTCTATGAGCCCGAACCGCTGATCGGGCCCATCATCGTCGATGGACTCATCGCTGAGCCGCGCATCGATCGGCTGGGAAACAATAACTTCAGCGATATCGGGCCGCTTGAAGACACTGGCCCACCTGAAGCAGCGTTGTATGTTCCGAGCATCGAGCTTCGAAGCGCGCAAATACGCTATACCGACGAGTCGAAATCTGACGAGGCGCTCCTGAGTCTCGAGAATCTACAGATCAAACTGAGTGGCCTGAGCCGAGGATCCGGCGCAATCGAAGGAAGCCGCTTTAGGCTCGAGTCGATCGCTATCGACGGCCGATTGAAATCGACGGCGTCCCTCGGGCTCACTACAGAAGGGCTGATGTCGACGACTCTCAAAGGCGTCGAGCTCAATACCCCAGAAAATATGGACGCCTCGTTCCGAATCGAAGACGCATCGATCGGCTTTGGTGCTCTCCAGGCAACTCTAAAAAACATCATGGCTGATCCGAACAATGCAGAGGCCGTAGTTCTCGTAAAACCTGCGGCGCTCGATGCCCTGATGGCATCGGCGGGTATCCTTCCACCATTTAAAAGCACACCGAATCTATTTCAACTCAAGGAGTTCTCAGCCACTCTGAGGTATTCGGAGGGCGTACTCAGCACCGACTCAATGACGCTACGCGTCGACGATACGCGGGTATCGGGCGGCATCAGACTCGAAGACCCCATTCGGCTATCCATCGATGTCGATGGCATTAACTTCGAGCGGTACGCGACGGCCATGGAGGGCGGAGGGGGGTACGACCCCGACGCGCCGCTGGTATTCCCCGGCAAACTTCTGCAGAACCTTCCCCTCGACGGCCGCATCCGGTTCGGCAGAATCAACGCCCGCGGGGCGAACTTGGTAGGAGTTTCGCTGCGGCTGGAATCCGGTCCTACCCGTGCGTCCGCCCCCCGGTAGCAGCTATACTCCGCCCCGAATTTCCCTAGGGCTTTTTTGGATAACGTCGTGAGCAAACAGGACTCTCAGTTCTTCAACATCTTCAGCCTCGTGCTCGGCATTCTCATCGTCATCGCGATCCTACTGTTCGCGCTCGCACGAGCGGTTGGACGTGATACGCAGAGCGCTCATCTTCTGCTCGATCCGAAGTACGTCGCCGACGTGGAAAAGAATCTCACCACGGGTCGAGTCGCCGTCGCAGGGCAAGACAACTCGGGACTGGACATCGTTGCTGCTGCCGGAGCGGTCGTTGCCGAGCTCGCCATTCCGACAGACGGTATCGGCGTCTACGAACAGGTCTGTGGCGCGTGTCATCTAAATGGTATCGGTGGCGCGCCGCGCTCCGATGATCGAGCTGCTTGGGCACCTCGATTGGCCCAGGGAAAACCTACGCTCTACAAGCACGCCATCGAAGGCTACACCGGGAAAGGTGGCGTCATGCCCGCCAAGGGTGGTCGCACCGACCTCTCGGATGATCTTGTGAAAGCCGCCGTCGACTACATGGTGACTAAGGCGCAGTAAGCGCCCGTCAATCAAGACAGCGACTGTCTCAACGAGACGGCCTCGAGTACGTCGGCGTCGCTGATCGAAGCCGCTTCGCGCAGGTCTGCGATAGTTCGGGCGACCCGGATTAACCGGTCCTGCGAACGAAGGCTTCCCCCCCATCGACACCCTCGATGACAGCAACACCCGATGAGCGGCGTGATCGAGGCGGCACGCCGTCACCAGCGCTCGTCCCGTCAAAGAAACGTTCAAACAGCCTTGTCGTGCTAGCTGGCGTGATCTCGTCGCGATAATTCTGGACCGAATACGCTGCTCATCGGCGATCGCCGCACTCTCCGCCTCGGGACCATGCCGCGTTCGGCGATGTTCGGCCAGATCGGCGTCGCCGACCGACTCGAGCATCACTCTGAGATCGAGCCGATCGAGCAAAGGCCCCGATAGTCGTGCGCGGTATCTTTCGACTTCTACTGGTTTGCATCGACAGCGGCCATAGTGCGATCCGGCGTGGCCACAGGGACAGGGATTCATCGCAGCGATTAATTGAAAACCCGCGGGGTATTCCGCCTTTGCGCCAACACGCGATACCGCAACTCGTCCGGTTTCTAGAGGCTCGCGCAGCGCTTCGAGCACTCGCCGATCAAACTCGGGCAACTCGTCGAGAAACAGAACACCTCGATGCGCGACAGTGATTTCCCCCGGCCCTGCTGCCGCGCCGCCGCCGATGATGGCGCTCGCTGACGCCGTGTGATGTGGCGCGCGAAATGGCCGTCGTACCACCTCGGGCAGTGACGCAACGGACAGCGACAGGATCATCGCCACTTCCAAAGCCTCGTCGCTCGTGAGTGTCGGCAGTAACCATGGCAACCGCTCGGCGAGCATAGTTTTACCGCATCCCGGTGGCCCCACCATGAGGAGACTGTGCCCGCCTGCCGCTGCGATCTCGAGAGCGCGCTTGCCCCTCGCCTGCCCGCAAACATCCGAAAGCCTCAATTCTTCGGTCGCCGGCTGATGGTTCGAGGCAGCCGCCAAAGTGCACGATGCGCTGCCCGATATGGCAGGTCGCTGAATTTCTTTGGCGATGAGTTTCTCACAGACAGAGCGCAAGCTGTCGGCGACTACCGCTTCGAGATTAGGACACCAGTTGAGCTCGTGATGATTGCCGAGCGGCAGCACGATACGGTGGCTCGCTGCTGCCGCAGCGGCGGCTGCAGGCAGCGCGCCACGAATGGGGCGCAGCTCCCCCGATAACCCGAGCTCGCCGAAAAACTCGAAGGCATCCAGTGCCAACTGGGATGACAGTTGTTCGCTGGCCACCAAAATGCCGATCGCGATGGCGAGATCGAAACGACCGCCGTCCTTGGGTAGTTCAGCGGGCGCGAGATTGATCGTAATACGGCCTGCCGGAAACTCGAAATCCGAGTTGACGAGTGCAGCTCGAACTCGCTCCTTACTTTCTTTGACCTCAGTGGCAGGCAGGCCGACGATGTTGAAGCACGGCAACCCGGCGCCGAGATGAACCTCGACGTCGACGGGTGGCGCGATCAGGCCGACTTGCGCACGACAGAGAATGCGTGCGACCGACATGGCGAAGGATCAGTCGCGAGTCGTGGCGGCGATATGCGCTTCGAGCTGAGCGAGCCGCTGCTCAACGTCTTCGAGGCGAGCGCGGGTGCGCTCGAGCACTTTGGTCTGAGCCGTGAACTCGTCGCGAGCGAGTAGATCGAGACGAGCAAGATTGGCGCGAAGCACGGCTCGAAAGTTAGCTTCGAGGTCGTGACGCATGTTTTGAACGGTGGGCGGCATGCTCTCGAACAGCCTGCGGGCGAGATCGTCGACGCGAAAATCCATAGTGCTACCTCCTTTGCCCCCTATTGACGCAGGCGGTTTCGCCCAAAGCGCCAAAACGGTGCGCCAAACTCGAAAAAACCCGTAAAAAAGACCCGAAACGCCCGGTTTGGGGCAGTCGCGGGATGGCATGGAATCTGCAAAACCCCTGACGCAGACCAGACGTTGCGAAGGATAACGCGACCGCCGGGTCTGCGCCGAGCGGCATTAACCCTCGGATCGTTCGGTTTGGCGCCCAGCGGGGCAGGCAAGAGATGAAGGCGTGGCGATGAAAATGATCACCGCGATCATCCGGCCTTACAAGTTGGACGATCTAGAAATGGCAGTGGCGCAAATCGGTGTACAGGGTATGACCGTGATGGAAGTCCAGGGATACGGGGCTCAACACGGGCATGCGGAATTTTATCGGGGCGCGGAATACCGCGTCGAGTTTGTGCCACGGGTGCAGGTCTTGATCGCTGTCGACGAGAGCATCGCCGAAGCCGTGATCGAGGCCATCGCCAACGTGACCCGCACGGGCAAAGTCGGAGACGGCAGGATTTTCGTAACGGATATCGAGCAGGCCATACGCATCCGCACCGGAGAAACCGGTGTGGCGGCAACCTGATTACACGGCGCAGGGAGAACAGATATGTTGACCAAAACGAGATGGATTAGCGGCATCACGGCGTTACTCGCCTGCGCTGCACCGATGTTGGCGTTGGCCGAAGACGCCGTTCCCGATAAAGGCGACACCACATGGATGATGGTCTCAACAATCCTCGTCGTGATGATGATCGTTCCGGGACTTGCCTTGTTTTACGGTGGCCTGGTCCGCTCAAAGAATATTCTCTCTGTACTCACCCAGGTATTCACGATTTTCTGCCTGATCTCTCTGTTGTGGGTGATTTATGGCTATAGCCTCGCCTTTGGTGACGGCGGTTCACTCAACTGGTTGATTGGCGACACCAGCAAACTGCTTCTCGCAGGTATCACCCCGGATAGCGTTGCCGCCACTTTCAGTGACGGTGTAGTTATCCCCGAGCTGGTATTCGTCGCATTCCAGCTCACGTTCGCAGCCATCACGACGGCGCTGATCGTCGGTGGACTCGCCGAGCGCATCAAGTTCAGTGCGCTTCTCGTATTTTCGGTGTTGTGGTTCACCTTGTCGTACCTGCCGAT
The DNA here is from genome assembly GCA_044235605.1 of Steroidobacteraceae bacterium. Lineage (GTDB taxonomy): Bacteria > Pseudomonadota > Gammaproteobacteria > Steroidobacterales > Steroidobacteraceae > UBA964. The sequence continues at coordinate 6,114 of JBIIHO010000079.1, forward strand.
GGCTCACATGGTATGGGCAACGGGCGGATTCCTTTTCGAAAAGGGCGACTTAGATTTTGCCGGTGGCACGGTCGTTCACATTAATTCGGGCGTGGCTGCGCTCGTTGGCGCACTGGTGGTCGGTAAGCGACTTGGCTATGGCCGCGACGCCATGCCGCCGCACAATTTGCCGCTGACCTTGGTCGGCGCATCATTACTTTGGGTGGGTTGGTTCGGGTTTAATGCTGGCTCCAATCTCGAAGCGACGGGCATCGCGGTGCTTGCGCTCTTAAACACCATAATCGCAACCGCGGCAGCGGCGCTCGCTTGGCTCGCGGTCGAGTGGTTGATCACCAAGAAGCCTTCGATGCTCGGTATCGCTTCTGGTGCCATCGCGGGACTCGTCGCGATCACACCAGCAGCGGGCCTTGTCGGCCCGATGGGCGCCATCATCCTCGGCGCGATCGGTGGCCTCGCCTGCTTCTGGGCCGTGACGAGCCTGAAGAAGTCGTTCGGTTACGACGAGTCGCTGGACGTATTCGGTATCCACGGCATTGGCGGCATCGTTGGCGCCATCGGCACCGGTGTATTCGTCTCGCCAGCTCTCGGTGGCGTAGGCGTAGACGGGTACGACATGGGCTCGCAAGTCATGACTCAGACGCTCGGCGTACTCGTTGCCGTTGGTTGGTCTGGCACGGTCAGCTTGGTGTTATTCAAGCTCATCGATATGACCATCGGCTTGCGTGTCGCCGAGGAGGAGGAACGTGAAGGCCTCGATACCGCAAGCCACGGCGAGCGCGCGTACACGAACTGAATTTAAGATTTACAGTTGTCCCCTGTAAGGCCTGGGGGGCGGCAATCGAAAGGTTGCCGCCCCGTTTTTTTGCATATCCGACGATGCGGATGCTGATCGATGATGGCCTGCTAAACTCTCGGGCATGCAAGTCGGATTCATCGGGCTCGGCGCCATGGGTATTTCCATGGCGCGCAACCTCCATAAGGCAGGGCTGCTCAATGCAGTCTGGAATCGAACCCACGAAAAGTCCGCCGCGCTCGCGGTCGAACTCGGTTGTCACGCCGCAGCTAGCCCAGCTGATCTCGCAGAGCGTTGCGACACGGTAGTGCTCTGCGTCTCTGCAGACGCCGATGTACTCGAGGTCTTACGCG
>JBIIHO010000080.1:0-7225 GCA_044235605.1 Steroidobacteraceae bacterium
TCGAGACGGTCTCACAGTAGAGCACTCGAGTATTCTTCTTGAAGGCCGCCCTGACGGCCTTGAGATCAGAGAGACCGACGAAGGTGGTGTGCACGTTCGCTTTACGCGGTAAAAAGTCGTGCAGCAACGCCCAAGTACCGCCGTACAGGGCTTGTCCGGCTACCACATGATCGCCCGAGTCACAGGCGTGCAGCAGCGCACCCGAAATCGCAGCCATTCCACTCGCCGTGCAGTACGCATGAGGCGTCGACTCGAGCGCGGCGAGATGACGCGCGAGCACCATCACGGTGGGGTTGAAGTGACGTCCGTACAGGAAGCACCCGCCCTTCGGTCCTTCGCGCCCCTCAAAGAGCGCCGGCATCTTGCCCGCTTCCAGGACGGTGAAGGTCGCACTCGTCTCGATCGAGAGATTCACGCCACCGTGCTCACCGAACTCATGTCTAGAACGAGCGACTCGCGCCATCGGATCGGCAACGATGCCCTGGCTGGAAAGATCACTCATAAAAACCCCCTAAAAAAACCCTAAAAAAACGAATCAACCGTGACTGAATGTGTCATCGAGCGGCTCGAGACGCGAAGCGTCAGTTCCGAGCGGCGCCGCACCCGGCGGCCGCTCAATATATCGCCGCATCTTTCCCCGCTCGCCCTCGATAAGCTGAGCGAGCCGACGACGGATTTCCTGATCTGCAAGAGTCGGTCGAGTCTGTCTGCGCAGGTGGTCGATCCAAGTCGGACTTTCGAATCGCTCTGTCCAAAGCACGGGATCGTCGAGGTCCTGACAAACCGACCAGCGCCTCGCTCCGTCGCGCCGACGAATCCGACCTAATTCATTGATGACGCCCACGAACTCGACCGCATTGGCTTCAGGAACACGATATTCGAGTGTGACGACGATGGGCCCCGCCGACTCGTGAGGCGTCACTTGGGGCGGCTCGAACGACGCCGCGACGTGCGGATCGAGTGATCCCGAACGCGCGACCTGAACCGGCAGCCAACGGGCCACCGCGAGCGTGATCAACACCGTGACACCCGAGATGGCCAAAGCCGGACGAAGGCCGATTTCGGACGCGACCAAACCCCAACACCATGCGCCGAGCGCCATACCGGCGAACGCGCACGTTTGGTAGGTCGCGAGCGTTCGTCCCGTCACCCAGCGCGGTGAAGACAACTGCACGGCGATGTTGAAGGTTGCGAGGCTCAGGGTCCAAACGAAGCCCGCCACCACGTGCGCCAGAAAAGTAGTGAACGCCCACGGACTCTGCGATATGCCGAGCATCGCGAGCGCCGCGACGACACACAAGCCTCGTAGTAGCGCATCACTCGAAAAACGCGCTCGGAATGCGGCGCTCGAGAGCGCGCCGAGCATGGCACCGAAGCCGAATCCGCCGAGCAAGACACCGTAAGTCGGCGCACCACCGCCGAGAAGATCTCGGGCTACGACCGGCATCAACGCGGGCACCGCCGTGATCGGCACCGTAAAGAGCACCGCTCGAACCATGATCGCAATCAGGTTCGGCGACAAACGCATATAACGGATGCCGGCGGAGATAGCCGTACCGAGCGGCTCGGGCGGCAGCGACCTTTCGGGTTTCGGCAGCTTCCATTGCTTCAGAACAAAGATCAGCCCGATATACGAGACCGCGTTGATCGTGAATGCAGCGACCGCGCCGGCGGCCGCGACGATCACACCACCGATCGCAGGACCGACGCTACGCGCCAAATTAAACCCCATGGCATTGGCCATGACCGCAGCCGGAATCACCTCTCGCGGAACCTGCTCTGCGATGCTGGCCTGCCAAGCGGGCGCGAAAGCAGCCGCGCCGCAGCCGATCAGGAAGGTCAACCAGAGCAGCGACGCCGGAGTGAGCAGGTTGAGAAGCGCGAGTGTCGCTAAACCCACCGATGCCGTCAGCGCCAACCATTGCGAGACGAGCATGATCAAGCGCCGGTCATAATTATCGGCTAAAGCGCCGGCGATCAAAGACAAGAAGAAAAACGGTAACGCGCCGACGGCTTGCACCAGAGCGACCTGATCGGGCGACGGCGCGATGACCGCCATCTGCCACGAAGCCCCGACCGTCTGGATGAGTCCACCGAACGACGAGGCGAGCGAGGCCCACCAAAGCGTCGCGAAAATGCGATATCGGAACGGCGCGAGGGTCGACGCGCGCCAGCGCTGAAAACGGGACTTCGGAGACTCGCTCATTAGTGAATTTTGCGTTACGCAGCGAAGTGTACAGGCTGACGGGTATCATATTCACATGACCGTCACCCTGAACTCTGTTCGCGAGGCCGCCTCCTTGCTGAAGGGCCGCATCGTCCGTACGCCCTGTCGGCACTCACTGACGCTTTCGGCCATCACGGGTGCCGAAATCTACCTCAAGTTCGAAAATCAGCAGTTCACCGCGGCCTTCAAGGAGCGCGGCGCTCTCATCCGATTGCTCAAGCTCGATGCGGAACAACGCAAGCGCGGCGTCGTGGCCATGTCGGCGGGAAACCACGCACAAGGTGTTGCCCATCACGCAACGAAGATGGGTATTCCGGCGACCATCGTCATGCCCTCCAACACGCCGTTCAACAAGGTCCAACAGACCCAGTTGCTCGGTGCCAAGGTCGTGCTGCACGGCGAGCAATTGGCTGAGGCCGAGGCCTACGCTCACGACCTCGCTGCTCGAGAAAATCTGGTCTTCGTGCACCCCTACGATGATGAAGACGTCATCGCGGGTCAAGGCACGATCGCACTCGAGATGCTCGAGGAGCATCCCGACATCGAAATTCTTTGTGTACCGATCGGCGGCGGCGGCTTGCTATCGGGCATGGCCGTCGCGGCGCGAGGCCTCAAACCCGATATCCAATTGATCGGAGTGCAGGCGAAGTCTTTCCCCGGAATGATCAATGCTGTGCGTGGTGAAACGCGTGAATTCGGATCGCAGACCATTGCCGAAGGTATCGCCGTTCGTAACGTCGGCAAAATCACTCGCGAGCTCATTTCGAAACTCGTCGATGATATCGTTCTCGTCGACGAGGCGGATATCGAGCGCGCCATCAGCCTTCTGATCTCGATCGAAAAAACCGTCGCTGAAGGCGCTGGGGCAGCAGGCCTTGCAGCGGTGCTCGCGTATCCCGATCGATTTAAGGGTCGCAAAGTCGGGCTCGTACTCTGCGGTGGCAACATCGATACGCGTCTTCTCGGTATCGTGCTGCAGAGACAACTCGTACGCGAACGTCGTCTGGTCACTCTGCGCTTCGAAAGTGCTGATCAGCCGGGCGCGCTCGCTCGCATTGCCTCGATCATCGGTGAGTCCGGCGGCAACATCATTGACGTCACCCACCACCGACTATTCCTCGACGTGCCGGCAAAAGCGGCGGATCTCGACTTCACCATCGAGACGCGCGACGCCAATCACACCGAATCACTGATCGTCGCACTGACCAAAGCCGGCCTCTCGCCTCGCCTTCTCTCATCGAGTGGCGGCTGATCAAGCCTAAAACTTCAGTCGTTCAGCGCGGACAGGCCTGCGGCGGCAACCCCGTCATCGCCGACACGTCCGAATTGAGCGGCCACTTTCGAAGTTCTAGATGCTGGATGCTAGGGCGCGCAGTCGGCGCCAGGGTCACCGACACCTGAACAAGACCACGCTCACACTCGAGCAACCAATCGCCACGCAGCGCATTCTCGCTATAGAGAAACCCTGGTCGCTCGCGGCACGAGCCCACCGCATCGCGTAACAATGCGAACTCGGCGCGGCGACGATCCTTGGAGCGATCGAGAAATAAATTCATCGCAGCGAGCCGTTCGATCAACCCGTCATCCCAGCGCTGCATCAAGGCGTTGACCCCGTACCGTGCCTCGACGAGCGCGGGAGCTGGCCGCACTTGGCGCGGCGTCAGAGCACCGGTACGCCGAAGACTCATGAGCGCCTCGTCGAATACCGTGCCCCAACCCGTATAGGTTCGATTACCAAATGCGATGAGTCCGACACCGTACTCGGGTAACCAACGCATCTGCGAACCGAAGCCCGGCAAGCCACCACTGTGTGCGACCACGTGCCCGAAGTCGCAGGTCTGCGAAATGCGCAATCCGTATCCGTAACCACCGGACGTCAATTGGATTGCACCGGTCGAGTCGCGCGTCACGGTGGTCGGACGTGCTCGCCAGATCTGCTGCATCTCCCGCAGCGAGGATCGCGACAACGGCGATCGCGAAGCGCCGTCGCGCGCCGGCCACGCGTCGAGGAAGACGCCGACATAACGTGATAAGTCTTCGAGTGAGGTGAGCATACCGCCCATCGGTCCGAAGGCCCCGTCGGCGAGCTGCGGTTCGAGTTTCCAAATGTCATCTTCACGTCGATAGCCCAACGCTAATTGATTGGAGGACACCTCGCTGGGCTCTAGAGTCGTCGATCGCATGCCGAGCGGCTCGAGAATCTGCTTGCGAACATACTCGCGATAACCGACGCCCGATACTTTCGCAACGACCCGTCCGAGAATCGCGTACCCGTAGTTCGAATACTCGTACGCCATACCAGGAGAATTGGAAAAGGCGATGCCCTCTCGTAGTAATTCATTGAAGCGCGATTCGGAAATGGCCAACTGCTGATCGCCCCACGGGTTATCTTCAGGAAAGCCCGCTGACATCGTGAGTAAATGTTGGAGAGTAATCCGCGGCGCATCGGTCGTCGGATACACGAGTGGCCGCAACTCGGGCAGATATTTTTCGACGGGATCGTCGAGCGAGAGCTTCCCGGCGTCGCGTAACTGTAGAATCGCCATCGCTGTGAAACTCTTCGTCATCGACGCGATTCGAAAGACCGTATCTCGCTGCACCGGTGCCCGCGATGCCACGTCGCGCAAACCCTCGACGCCCACATAGACGAGCTTGCCGTCAATCACGACGCCCCACGCAGCACCCGGCACCTTTTCACGGGCTAGAAACGCTCGAACCCGCTCGTCGATCTCCGGAAATGCTGCCGCAAGCTGCTCGCGACGCTCAGGGTTGCTGAACGACGGTGGCGGAGCAATCCAGGAGGGCGTCGCCGACGCGACACCCGCCGACAGCACAAACAACATTCCAACGAATCGCACCGCAAGTGTCACGCGCACAGAAAACAACTTCGTCTGATCGAACATTTTTTTGATCTCCGCAAAAACCGGATGTCTAGTGCTCAGAGCTCACCCCGACTCAAGCGCTCGAGCACCCTGCGCGCGGCCAATTCGACGAGATCTAACACCTCTTCGAAGCCCTCCGCGCCTCCATAATACGGATCGGGCACATCGCGCCGATGCGGATACGCTGCTAGCTCCAGAAAGAGCTGTGCCCGATGCGCTTCAGTCGGCGGTGCGATCTCGAGAAGGCGAGCGTGGTTATCGTCATCCATCGCCAACAGAAAATCGAATCGATGGAAATCGTCGCGCGTGACGCGCCTCGCACGCAGCGCCGACAAATCATAGCCTCGCCTTCGACCCGCCTCGATCGAGCGCGGATCGGGTGGATCCCCCACGTGATAGCCATGCGTGCCCGCAGAGTCGATCTCGAGCACGATCGAGGAAAATTCGCGTCGAGCAATCTCGCGAAAGACGGCTTCGGCGGTCGGCGACCGACAGATATTGCCCATGCAGACAAAAAGAATTCGCGTCGTCACAAGCCTTTCTCGAACGCCATCCAATCGGGGCTGCGCAACGCATCGACTTGCTGCCATAAATCGCTCACGTGCTCTTGCCAAAAACGCGGACTCGAGAACCACGGGAAGGCTCGCGGGAATGCCGGATCCTCCCAGCGCGCCGCCACCCACGCCGAGTGATGCACCATGCGCAGCGCTCGCAACGGCTCGATCAGGGCCAACTCCTGTGACTCAATATGATGAAACTCGCGGTAACCCGCGACGAGCTCCTGCCACTGCCCGCGCCGCTCATCGAGAGACCCGGACAGAAACATCCATAAATCCTGCATGCGCGGTCCGCTCATGCAGTCGTCGAGATCGACAAAGACGGGACCGCGCTCGTTCCAGAGCACGTTACCGAGATGACAATCGCCATGTAATCGAATCTTTCCGACCGGTCCGTAGTCTGCAAACACGTCGTCGACGCGCTCGAGCAACTCTGCGGATACTTCTGCGTACTTATCGATCAAGCCCTCATCGAGCGCACCGTCGTCGACCATCCGCGACAGAAAAGCCGAATCGAGCAAGGCCTCGCGCGCTCGCCAACCCAACCGTTCGCTCGTCAAGGCCGGACGGTGATCGAACTTTCGGGTCGCACCAATCGCGTGCATTCTTCCAAGCGTTCGCCCGATGAGATCTGCGGAGCCGCGCGCATCGATTTCGGCGGCCCGCGCTGCGATCCGAGGAAACACCGCAAAGCGCAGACCTCTGTACTGATGCAAGGTGCCGCCGTCAAACGTCATCGGCGCGGCGACGGGCAAATCCCCGCCGACGAGCTCGGCGGCGAATGCGTGTTCTTCCAAAATCTGCGCATCGCTCCATCGAGCGGGTCGGTAAAACTTAAGCACCAGCATGCCATGCGTAATCGAACCGAGCTGATAAACACGGTTCTCGTAAGAATTGAGAGCGAAGAGCCGAGCATCGCATTCGATGCCAAGAGACTCGGCCGCCGCGAGTACTGCGTCTGGCGTCAATTCTTCGAAGGGACGACTGTCAGTGACCACTCAGGAAGCCGCGCCTTTGATGAGATCGGCCGCGCGCTCGGCGATCATGATCGTCGGAGCATTCGTATTGCCGCCGATGAGTCGCGGCATCACAGAGGCGTCGATCACGCGAAGACCCTCAACGCCCCGCACTCGCAGAGCAGGGTCGACTACCGATCGGTCGTCGCTACCCATCCGGCACGTGCCGACGGGGTGATAGATCGATTCCGCTTTTTCGCGGATCGCTTGAGCCAGCTCTGCATCGCTGCGCACCGCGGCGCCCGGGAAAATTTCCACGCCCCTCACATCATCAAACGCTCGCGCTGCGAGCAAGTCTCGCGACACCTTCACGCCCTCGATGAGACGTTCGAGATCACCCTCGGCGCTCAAATAATTGGCATGAATCAGAGGTGCGTCCGTCATCGATCCGGACCGCAGACCGATATGACCTCGACTCGCGGGACGCAGAAAGCAAGCGTGTAGCGTATAGCCATGTCCGGGCATGCGATTGCGGCCGTGATCATCGAGCTGGGCTGGAACGAAATGGAACTGAATGTCCGCGCGTGACTCCGTCGCCAAACG
>JBIIHO010000081.1:0-7195 GCA_044235605.1 Steroidobacteraceae bacterium
TGCCCAAGCGAAGCAAGGGCGGCATGCGCCGCACGAGATGGTCGCGCTCGAGCATGTTCTGCACGAGATGCGGCTTTTCAAAAGTCGCGGCGAAATCGAACAGATGCGTGAGGCGGCGCGGATCGCCGCGCGGGCGCATATCCGGGCGATGCGCTTCTGCAAGCCTGGTCGCTACGAATACGAGGTGGCGGCCGAAATTCAGCACGAGTTCCATCGTTCACGCGCCGAGATTTCCTATCTACCCATCGTCGGTGGTGGAGCGAACGGATGCATTCTGCATTACCGCGAGAACGCCTCGGTGTTGCACGAAGGCGAGTTACTGCTGATCGATGCGGGCTGCGAGTACGAGTGCTATGCCTCCGACATCACGCGTACTTTCCCGGTCAACGGACGTTTCTCACCCGCGCAGCGCGCCGCCTACGAGGTCGTCCTCGAAGCCAATCTCGCAGCGATCGAGGCTGTTCGTCCGGGCAACGACTGGAACCGTCCACACGATGTGGCCGTGCAGGTGCTGACTGCCGGCATGGTTCGCCTCGGGTTACTAAAGGGACGGGTCCCTTCGCTCATTAAGTCGATGGCCTACCGTAAGTTCTACATGCACAAGACCGGGCACTGGCTCGGTATGGACGTTCACGACGTCGGCGACTACAAAATCGGCGAGGCGTGGCGACAACTCGAACCCGGCATGGTGCTCACCATTGAGCCCGGACTGTACATTCCCCCAGGCACGCGCGGCATTCCGCCGGAGTTCCGCAATATCGGCATTCGCATCGAAGACGATGTGCTCGTGACGCGCGAGGGGCACGAAGTGCTGACGCATGGCGTGACCAAAGACCCTTCCGCCATCGAAGCCTTGATGGCCGCAGCATGAGCGCCGTGAACACGGACGAGCCTCAAGTCGATGTCGCCATCGTCGGAGGTGGATTGGTTGGAGCCAGCCTCGCGCTCGCGCTCGCACCGACGGGGCTCAAGACGGTACTCATCGAGGGTGTTGCTCCCGATGCGAATACCCAGCCCAGTTTTGACGATCGGACAACGGCTCTTGGCAACGGCACGCGTCGCAGTTTCGAGGCCCTCGGCATCTGGTCGCAGGTGGCGCCCAAGGCGGCGCCTATTCGTCGCATCCACGTCTCCGATGCAGGGCGTTTCGGTTTCGCGCGACTCGAGGCGAGCGAACACGGAATCGATGCCTTCGGATATGTCGTGACCAATCGCGTACTCGGTACGGCGCTGCGCGCGTCGATGACGACCCTGCCCAACCTTGATTTACGCATGCCAGCGAAATGCACGGGTGTTGTGCTGCACGAGGGGTATGTCGAACTCGAGACCGAGCCCGCTGCGGCGCCTTTGAGGGCGCGTCTCGTGGTGGCGGCCGACGGTGCCGACTCGAAGGTGCGCGCGGCGGCAGGACTCGCGGCCACCCTCGAAGATTATCGACAGGTGGCGATCGTGAGCCACGTTCGCAGTTCGCGCCCGGCCGACGGAACAGCGTACGAACGATTCACACCCGATGGACCGTTCGCAGTGCTACCGCTCTTCGACGGTGCGTATGGAGTGGTGTGGACGCTTACGCCCGAGGCCGCCGAGCGTGTGCTCGCGCTCTCCGACAAAGATTACCTCGCTGCGCTGCAAGGGGAGTTCGGGTGGCGTATCGGTCGTCTGCTCTCCGTCGGCAAACGTAACGCCTATCCGTTGAAGCTCTCTCGTGCCGAGACGCTCACGGGTCAGCGCGTGGTGTTGATCGGTAACGCCGCGCAGGGGCTGCACCCGGTGGCGGGTCAGGGCTTCAATCTCGGACTTCGAGATGCCGCAACCCTTGCCGAACTGCTCGCCGAGATCGTGCGTCGCGACGGTCCTCGAGCGGATATTGGATCGCCCGACGTATTGCGCGAATTCGTTTCGCGTCGCGCCGCAGATCGCGACGGGGTCACGCGCTTCACCGATGGGCTCGTGAAGCTCTTCGGCGACACGCGGCCCGGTGTGCCCTTGCTCCGTGATCTCGGCCTGCTGCTGTTCGATTTGTCGCCGACTGCCAAGCAGGCCTTGTCGCGACTCAGTTGGGGCTTTGCCGGACGCACTCCGCGACTCGGTCGCGGTCTTGGGGTCATGCCTTGAGCGTCGAGGCCATGTTCGATGTCGCCATCGTCGGTGGCGGCCCGGTCGGTGCAGTGCTCGGCGCTTTGCTGCGTCAAGGTCCGACGCCTCGACGAGTGTTATTGCTCGAGCGCGAGCTACCTGATTTAGCCGTCCCCCCGAGCGCGCCCGATCTTCGAGTTTTCGCGCTCTCCCGAGCGAGCGAACGCATTCTGCGTACCGCCGGAGCCTGGAATTCTTTGCTGACGGCACCTTCGGCCCTGTGTGCCTACGAGCGTATGCACGTATGGCCACGTGATACCGAGCCTCGTGGTGAAGGCTCGCTGACTTTCGATGCAGCCGAACTCGGCGAGCCTGATCTCGGGGCGATCGTCGGCAACGAGGCGCTTCAGCGCGCAGGGCTTAAGGCCTTTCTCGAGATCGGTGGTGAGGCGCGTGCCGCCCTCGTGCGTGATGTCGTGTTTCACGATCGAGTCGTCGAGCTCGTGACGTCGATCGGGGTGTTCTCCGCCAAACTCGTGATCGGCGCCGATGGGGGTCGTTCGATCGTGCGACGAGCCGCAGGTTTCAGCGTCGAAGCTCAGGAGTACGGACAACTCGCCATCGTCGCGAACGTGACGAGCGAGCGCGTACACGAGTCGACGGCGTGGCAACGATTTCTCGGCGAGGGCACGCTGGCCTTGTTGCCGCTGGCCAACGGAGAAAGCTCGCTCGTCTGGTCACTGCCGAAAGTCCGAGCCGAGAGCTTGCTCACTGCCGACGTCGCCACATTCAACGAAGAGCTCACGACCGCGAGTACCGGGGTGCTCGGACGACTGTCTTTGGCGAGTGAGCGGCGAAGCTTTCCGTTGCGACGCGTGAGCGCGCCGCACTACGTACGCGAGCGTTGCGCGCTGGTAGGTGATGCGGCGCATATTGTTCATCCGCTCGCGGGGCAGGGCGTCAATCTCGGACTGCTCGATGCCGCTGCCCTCGCTCAGCAACTCGATGAAGCCTCGCGTGAACGCGAGGATCCGGGCGCACTAAGCGTACTGCGTCGCTACGAGCGATGGCGCAAAAGCGACAATGAGGTCATGAGCCTCGCCATGGATCTGCTCAACCGTTTTTTGGCGTTCGGTGGGGAGGGTGCGGAGCAATGGCTGCAGCGCGGGCTAGGGTTCGTGGGTCGCAGCGCCGTGTTGCGACGTCCGTTCGCCGAACGTGCGCTCGGGCTCGCAGGTGATTTGCCTGCTATCGCCCGACGCGGTTGATTAGCCGATCGCGCTCACGCTCGCCGATTAAGCTCACGCAAGGCGATCGATCTTCGCAGCGCAAATGAAATCGTTTTCGGTGAGGCCGTTCACCGCGTGGGTGCTGTAGCGCAACCGACAATAGTTGTAGCCGATGGCGAGATCCGGGTGATGGTCTTCGCTGTTGGCCACGTGAGCGAGGGCGTTGACGAAGCTCATCGTCCGATAGAAATCTTTGAACGACCATTCACGCTGGAGTTCACGACCGTCGGGCGACAGCCGCCATTCCGGGGTCAGCTGCCCGAGCAGACGCTCGCAGTCGGCGCGCGAGAGTGGGGGCACGCCACCCTCGCAGGGCAGGCATTTCTTTTCTGTGAGTGAATCGCTCATGGTCGCTCCTCAGTTCTGCGATGCCGAGGCGGTCTCACGACGCGGATATTTGCGTGCGACGTAAGCCTCGACGAGTTGCTGGAATTCTTCGGCGATGTGATCGCCCTTAAGTGTCACGGTCTTCTCGCCATCTTCGTAGACCGGTGCTACGGGCCGCTCGCCGGTGCCGGGCAGGCTGATGCCGATGTTTGCATGCTTGCTCTCGCCCGGTCCGTTGACGACGCAGCCCATCACGGCGACGTTCATCATCTCTACGCCCTCATAGCTCTTGCGCCACTCGGGCATACGATGGCGGATATGTGACTGGATCGATTTAGCGAGCTCTTGGAAGTAGGTGCTGGTCGTGCGGCCGCAACCCGGGCAGGCGATGACCATCGGCACGAAGGAGCGCAGACCCATGGTCTGCAGAATCTCTTGAGCGACGATGACTTCCTGAGTGCGATCGCCGTTCGGCTCGGGCGTGAGTGACACGCGGATGGTGTCGCCGATTCCTTGTTGGAGCAGCACGCCGATACCGGCCGTCGAGGCGACGATGCCCTTGCTGCCCATGCCAGCTTCCGTGAGGCCCACGTGCAGCGGATAGTCGCAGCGCGAGGCGAGATCGGAGTAAATGGCGATGAGATCCTGTACGCCGCTCACCTTGGCCGACAGCACGATCGCTTCGTGGGGTTGTCCGAGCTCTTCGGCGCGTCTTGCGCTCTGCAGGCAAGACTCGACGACGGCCGACCGCATTACCTCGTTCGCGGTGCGTGGGTTCGGCAGCGAGTTGTTCTCGTCCATCATGCGCGTGAGCAGCTCGGAGTCGAGGCTGCCCCAGTTGACGCCGATGCGGATCGGCTTCTTGTACTGACAGGCTACTTCGATCATTTCAGCGAATTGCGGGTCACGCTTGCTGCCGCGACCGACGTTACCCGGATTGATGCGGTACTTCGCAAGCGCCTCGGCGCAGGCTGGGTGCGCCTTGAGCAGCTTGTGTCCGTTGAAGTGGAAATCGCCGATCAGTGGCACCTTGACGCCTTCGCGATCGAGACGTTCACGGATATGCGGGACGGCTGCGGCCGCCTCCTCCGTATTCACCGTAACCCGAACGAGTTCCGAGCCCGCGCGAGCGAGCGATCGTACTTGCGCGACGGTCGATTCGATATCCGCCGTGTCGGTATTGGTCATCGATTGCACCACGATGGGTGCGCTGCCGCCCACTTTGACGCCGCCGACGACGGCTGCGACGCTTTTCCTGCGTGTGATCATCGTGAGACGTCCTTTGCCTTTTCTTTGGCGATCCAGGTGCGAACGTGTCGCTCCATGAGGTCGAGTGGTATGGCTCCCGTCTCGAGCACGGTGTCATGAAAGGCGCGAACGTTGAAGCGAGGCCCGAGAGCGCTTTCCGCTTCGCGTCGCAGGTTCTGGATGCGCAGTTGACCGATCTTGTAGGCGAGAGCCTGGCCCGGCCATGAGATGTAGCGGTCGATTTCATTGACGATGTCCGCTTCGGTTTTCGCCGCGTTGTCGATGAAGAATGCGATGGCCTGTTCGCGGGACCATCCCTTGGCATGCATACCGGTGTCGACGACGAGCCGCACGGCGCGCCACATGTCGTAGGTCAGCTGACCAAATTTGGAGTAGGGGTCTTGGTATAGACCGAGTTCTTCGCCGAGACTCTCTGAGTAAAGCGCCCAACCCTCGACATACGCCGTGTAGCCCGCGTTACGCCTGAAGTCCGGCATGGCCGCTTGTTCCATGGCGAGCGCGATCTGCAGATGGTGGCCCGGTACAGCCTCATGAATTGAGAGTACTTCCATTTCGTACTTGGGGCGCACCTCAGGTCGATAAAGATTCACGTAATAAAAGCCGGGTCGCGTCCCGTCGGCGGCAGGGCCCTGGTAATAGGCGGTCGTCGTATTCGGTGCGCTCGTCATTGGGATGGGCCGCAAGCCGTAAGGCGTACGCGGCAGTTTGCCGAAGACGCGCACGAGATTCGGGTCGATTCGTTTTGAGACGGCGAGGTAACCCTCGAAGAGCTCTTGCGACGACTTGTAATAAAACTGGGGATCGGTGCGCAGGAAAGTGAAGAACTCCTGCAGCGAACCCTTAAAGCCCACCTTATCTTTGATAGCCAGCATTTCGGAACGGATACGACGAACTTCGGCGAGTCCGATCTCGTGGATCTCGTCGGCGCTCAGCGAGCCGAGCGTCGTGTGATACGTAATTCGCTCTCGATAATACTCGCGACCCTGCGGTGTATCGGAGATGCCCACCGTCGCGCGCGTCGCCGGCAGATACGTCTCGTTGAAGGATTTCGTGAAGCGCGCATACGCAGGCAACACCACTCGCTCGATCGCGCTGCGGCCTGCCGCCGAGAGACGTGATCGCGTCGCGGCATCGAACTCTTCGGGAAAACGCGTGAACGGCGCGAAGAACGGGCTTTGCTCCGGGTTTTTGACGTTTTGCAACGCGAGCTGCGACGGGATGCGTTGCATGATGACGCGGGGCTGGGTGCGTCCTTCGCGTGCCGCCTGTTCGAGCAGCGCGATGTGCTGATCGATCAGCGTGCCCACTCGCTCAAGTCGAGTGATCCAGTCCTCGTAATCTTTGACTGTTCGAAACTGCAGTAGCTCAGTGACCTCGTGCAGGGTCTGGATACCGCCTTGGTGGTTGATCGAGTAGAGATGCGGCTTGAAGGGTGAGCTCGCGAGGCGCTGGGTGTACTCGCGCTCAAAGAGGTCGTAGTCGAGTTGCGCTGCGGGCGAGAGAGAGGCTCTCGGAATCGCGCGCAGTGTCTCAAGGGTGGCTCGGTCGTGACGATGGCGTTGCTCGATCGCCGACTCGGACATGTCGGTCCATCGATCGTTGTACCGATTGTCGCCGAGGTAGTTCGCCATGAGCGGATCGGCGGCCAGCTCTTTCTGCCAGGTGGCATCGAAGAGCGCCCGAAGCTCGGCGTCGGGGGTCGGAGAGGCGGCTGCGAACGCGGGGATCAGCCCTGAAAGCATTAGGGTAATGACCAGCGCGAAGGTAGGGGTGCGGCTCTGCATGGACGGGTCTCCAGGTAACCTTGAGTTGACAGTCTACGACGGTCGATTTTTCCGCGCCCGGGGGCGCAGCCACTGCTATTATCGCCCCGTTCGCGTAACCCGACCTCGCCGGAGAGACCCCCGACATACCGAGGGGCGCCGAAGGCGCAAGTTTCCGCCCGGAAACGCTCAGGCAAAAGAACGGCAGGTCGCAGGCGAATTCTGGAGAGTGATCGATCGTCGCCCCTGGGGCTGCGACCGGTCCACCGAAGGGGAGCGGCGCGTCGACCGAGGCGAGCCCGATCTCTCAGGTACACGGACAGAGGGGCGGCAGGGGCTTAAAGCTCCTGCCGCCCTTTTTTTTGGCCGGGCGGTGGCCTCACGGACTCGAGGATGACGGCATGGGACGCAAGACACCTCTCTACGGAATTCATGTCGAGCAGGGCGCTCGCATGGTCGACTTCGGTGGTT
>JBIIHO010000082.1:0-7159 GCA_044235605.1 Steroidobacteraceae bacterium
CACCAGCGTTGCCGAAAGCGAGCTGCCCCGTGAAGTCACCACCGGCTGGATCGCCGGTATGCAGCATCACTTTGTGACGGCTGTAGTTCCGGCAGAAGCCCGCAACTACGCCTACGCGTTGCGCACTGAAGCCAATCAGTATCTGCTGTCGACGACCGGTCCTTCGGTAACGGTTGCTCCTCAAAGCGGAGCGACGCTCAAAGAAACTCTGTTTGTCGGACCGAAGTTGCAGTCACAACTCAAGACCACCGGACCGCGACTCGATCTGGTGGCCGACTACGGCGTGCTGACCTTGCTTGCCGAACCGCTGTTCTGGTTGTTAGAGCAAGCTCACAAAATTGTCGGTAACTGGGGTTGGGCGATCATCATCGTCACCTTCTTGTTGAAGCTCGTGTTCTATCCGCTTTCCGAGTCATCTGGTCGATCCATGGCCAAGATGCGTCTTTTGACGCCACGGATGAAGAATCTTCAGGAGACCTATAAGGACGATCGCGAGAAGCTGGGCCGCGCCATGATGGATCTCTACAAGCGCGAGAAGATCAATCCTGCGGCCGGATGTCTGCCCATCCTCATCCAGATGCCTGTGTTCTTCGCGTTCTACTGGGTATTGCTCGAGAGCGTGGAGATGCGTCAGGCGCCATTTATGTTCTGGATCCAGGATCTTTCGTCGCGCGATCCTTTCTTTGTGCTGCCCGTCATTATGGCTGGCGCAATGTACGTGCAATACAAGCTCAATCCAACACCTCCCGATCCGATTCAGGCGAAGGTGTTCATGATTCTGCCCTTCGTGATGAGTATCACCTTCGCGTTCTTCCCGGCAGGCCTCGTACTTTACTGGGTCACCAATACACTTCTGACCATCGCGCAGCAGTGGAACATCAACCGCCGCATCGAAGCGGAGGCGAAGAAAACGAGGTCGGGTTGAGGTCGGGATCTTCGACCGACACGATTGTCGCCGTCGCCACCGCGCCTGGTCGTGGCGGCGTCGGAATCGTCCGTATCTCGGGGCCTGATACGCGCCGTATTGGTGAGGTGCTGCTATCGACGTCCCTGCCCGAGCCGCGAGTTGCGACACTGTCTCGATTTCACGATGGAGTCGGCGCGGTACTCGACGAGGGACTCGCCCTTTTCTTTGTTTCACCCCATAGCTACACGGGAGAAGATGTACTCGAGCTGCAGGGACACGGCGGGCCTGTCGTACTCGAAGCGCTCGTCGAGCGCGCAGTCTCGCTTGGTGCCCGACGAGCGACGCCCGGCGAATTCACACAGCGCGCATTCCTCAACGACAAGCTGGACTTGGCCCAAGCCGAAGCTGTCGCCGATTTGATCGATGCGGGTTCTCTCGCCGCGGCACGGGCGGCGATGCGATCGCTTCAGGGAGCGTTTTCGACCCAGGTGCACGAGCTCACCGAAGCGATCATCGAGCAACGTATGTGGGTCGAGGCGGCCATCGACTTTCCCGAGGAGGAAATCGATTTTTTAGCCGATCGCTCACTCACGGATCGACTGTCCGCTTTGCGCGAGCGCTTTGTGTCAGTCCTTCAGGCTGCACGACAGGGTCGGCTGCTGCGCGATGGAATGACAGTCGTGATTGCAGGGCGCCCGAATGCCGGCAAGTCGAGTTTGTTGAACGCGCTTGCGGGCCATGAGACCGCAATTGTCACGCCCGTCGCGGGGACTACTCGCGATGTCTTGCGAGAGTTGATTTCCATCGACGGCATGCCGCTTCACATCGTGGACACCGCGGGGCTGCGCGAAGTGACAGATATCGTTGAGGCGGAGGGCATCCGGCGCGCTCGGCTCGCAATCCAACAGGCCGATCGAGTTCTGTTCATGGTCGACGCAACGGTTGATGCCAGCGCGGAATCATTTGCCGACGAAAAGATCCGCTTACCCGCTGGCGTGCCCGTAACTGTGTTGTTCAACAAAATCGATGTCGTTCCCGAGGGTGACGCCAACCTGTCTGTCGCGGGTGCGGACGCCGTGCTGTCGATTTCCGCCAAAACCGGCGCGGGATTGACGACGCTTCGGGAGCACCTTAAGACCTGCATGGGCTACGACGCAGGCCAGATCGGACATGTGAGCGCGAGAGCACGACACATCGAAGCGCTTCAGCGCGCCGAACGCCACACCGAAGCGGCCGTCCGACAACTCAAAGAATCGCGAGCGGGCGAGTTGGTGGCCGAAGAGTTACGCGCGGCACAGGCGGCACTCGGGGAGATCACCGGCGAATTTCATGCAGAGGATCTGCTCGGCCGAATCTTCGGCAGCTTCTGCATCGGAAAATAACGACCCTCCGACCCTGAGGGGTCAGCGTTTCGCTGCGACGAACGCGAATCCTGCGCCGATGAACAACGCCGAGATCGCAGAGACGTTAACGAACACCTGCGCGTAGCCCAGGTTTCGAACGTCGATGAAGAAATAGGGATAGACGTTGCCGAGCTCGCCGCGCATCAAGACGTAGACGAGATACGCAGCCGGGTAAGCGAACACTCGCCACACATCGCCCCATACCAGCGTACCGCGCGGCACCGCTCGCCACCAGAATACGGCGAAGACGATCGGCACGATGTAATGATGGATCAGATTCGTGATCGCAGCGATTCCCGTGGGCTGGTACTGCGCACGTAGCAGCACGTGAAAAATAAGCCCGACCATCACGATCGAAACCGCTGCGGCAGTCACCACCCAGGGCTCGCGCCAGGCTGCCCATCGGGACTCGGGCGCGCGCGGAACGCTGAACGCGGTGGCGACGATTGAGCAGAACAGATTCGTCAAGATCGTGTAGTAACCCGTGTACATGAACACGCCGAAGGCCGCGCTGTGCCCGAGCCGCATCTGATGCTGCACGCTGAGCACGAGCTGCACCGCAAGCGAAGCCCAGCCAATGATCGCGAGAAAACGTGCGGTTGCCTGATTCACCAGTAATGCTGCCACTTGGCTCGCTTCACGAAATGCTGAAAGGCATCGCGTTTGTCTTTGGGTTGATAGTCGAGGTACCCGTTAGGCGCGTAGCGCTCGACATACTGGTCGAGCACCGGTCGGTAGAGATGCAGATGCAAATCGGGAATTCGGTGTTTGGATCGAAACTCCGCGATGGGAATTCGCGCCGACTCCCGAGTCTCGAAGGGCCCCGCTTTCGCGAGCACCACACCGCGTGGACCAAAAATTGAAGAACGTCCCGGCCCGCCGTAATTGGCATCTTCAAAGAAACCGGGATTACGCCCCTGCGTGGCTACAGAATTATTCGCGATCATGGTGTAAACGCTGTTGTGGTACGACGTGAGGCGCATGTCGTCCCACTCGAAACCGCCGGTTGCGACCCGGCAGATGATTTCGGCGCCTTTGAACGCCATACAGCGGAAGAGCTCGGGCTCGAACTGCACGGCCGACATCGCGATATTGCCGATGTCGGTACGCTCGACAGGAATCACCGCATCGAGGCCGTACATCTCGACGAAACGGTCGTACACGTCGTAGATCACCGAGGTGTACTGCTCGGCGAAGGGAAACATGCCGCGAACGTTGCGCTGCTTCCAGTGCGAGACCACGCTGCCGTCGGGTTTGCACATCACCATCAGGTGCAGAATGTGCCCCGGCCAGTTCACCGGGTCTTTGGCGTACGTGCCGAAGACGATGTAGCAGTTGTACTGCTTGGCTTTCTTGGCGACCTCCTCGACTTCCGGGCCTGGCACTTCGATCGAGAGTGCGTAATGTTGATCACGCGTCCAGTTGCTGAAGCCCGTGATCGGAAATTCATGGAACAGCAGCAGATCGCAGCGGCCGCCGAAACCTTGCGCGATATCGATCGATTCCAAGAAGTAATCGAGGTTGCGGCGAAGATCCGGTCCCGGGTTGGCGCCATCGACCCCGTTCACCCTCGTCTGCACGACGGCGGCCGTGATGGCCTCCTGTCGAAGGTCGACGACGGGGTAGGTGCCATCGGCACGAACCATCTCGGGGGGCGTGCGTTCGGTCATGGTCGGTCTCCTTGGGGCCCTTAGGCCGTTCGGCGTTTCAGGTGCACGAGCAGGACGGACACCGCAGCGGGGGTCACGCCCGGCAAGCGCGAGGCCTGGCCGAGGGTATCCGGTCGTGCAGCCGCCAGCCTCTGCCGAACTTCGTTCGAAAGCCCCGCGACCGTGGTGTAGTCGAGATCCCCGGGCAGGGGGGTCTCCTCGCTTTTGCGTTGTCGCTCGATCTCGTCCTGCTGGCGCTCGATGTACCCGGAGTACTTGGCGCGCACCTCGACCTGAAGGCGGACCGCCTCGGGGAGCCGGTCATCCAGGGCGGCGAGGCTGGGCATCGGGTCGGCCGCGTCGAAGGCTGCGCCGATGTCTTCACCGGCGGCGGCGGCGAGGGCGGGGAGCCCGGCGTAGTCCACCTCGGGTCGGCGGAGCAGATCGAAGGCCGAGACCCCCTTGAGGCGGGTGGTCGAAAGGCGTCGAACTTCGGTCTCGGCAGCCTCCCGCTTTCGACAGAAGAACGTCCAGCGCTCGTCATCGACGAGCCCCATCGAGCGACCGATTTCGGTCAGCCGGAGGTCGGCGTTGTCCTCTCGAAGGAGCAACCGATGCTCGGCCCGACTCGTGAACATACGGTAGGGTTCAGGGGCACCTCGTGTGATGAGATCGTCCACCAAGACACCCAAGTAGGCCTCCGATCGGGACGGGGTCCAAGGCGCCTCGTCACGGACCTGGCGTGCGGCGTTGATGCCCGCCACCAGGCCCTGAGCACCGGCCTCTTCGTAGCCCGTCGTGCCATTGATCTGACCCGCGAAGAAGAGCCCGCCGATGACCTTGGTCTCGAGCCAACCATGGAGGTCTCGAGGGTCGAAAAAGTCGTACTCGATGGCGTAGCCGGGGCGGGTGATATGAGCCCGTTCGAAGCCCCGAATCGAGCGCACGAATTCGACCTGAACATCGTAGGGGAGACTCGTCGAAATTCCGTTCGGATAGACCTCGTGAGTCGACAGTCCTTCGGGCTCGACGAACACCTGATGCGAGCTCTTGTCGGCGAAGCGGTGAACCTTGTCCTCGACTGACGGGCAGTACCGCGGACCGACACCTTCGATCTTTCCAGCGAACATCGGCGAGCGATCGCAGCCTGATCGGATCAGCTCGTGCGTCCGCTCATTTGTCGCGGTAATGAAACAAGGAAGCTGCTCTGGATGCTCATTGGTTCGCCCAAGGAATGAAAACACAGGACGCGGGTCATCTGAGTACTGGGGCGCCATGACGCTATAGTCGAGGCTTCGGCCGTCGATTCGGGGCGGCGTGCCTGTCTTGAGACGGCCGACTCGAAGGGGCAATTCGCGAAGTCGAGCAGCGAGCGCATTCGATGGTGGATCACCTGCACGACCCCCCGAATACTGGTCGAGACCCACGTGGATTCGACCCCCCAAAAAGGTGCCGACCGTGAGTACGACAGCAGGTGCTCCGAATCGAATTCCGGTGACCGTGACGACCCCCAGAACCCGCCCGTTTTCGACCACCAGATCGGCCGCCTCTTGTTGGAAGATCGAGAGGTTCGTTTGGTTCTCGAGGAGGGCCCGAATCGCCTTCCGGTAGAGCAGCCGATCGGCCTGTGCGCGGGTCGCTCGGACCGCAGGACCTTTGCTCGCGTTGAGGGTCCGAAACTGGATGCCGGCTCGGTCGACGGCGCGCGCCATCCCGCCCCCGAGGGCATCGATTTCGCGAACGAGGTGACCCTTGCCGATACCCCCGAAAGCGGGGTTGCAGCTCATCTGTCCCAGGGTCTCGATGCTCTGGGTCAGCAGCAGGGTGCGACGACCCATCCGCGCCGAGGCGAGCGCGGCCTCGGTGCCGGCATGACCGCCCCCGACGACGATGACTTCGTATGTTTCTGCGCAACCCATGGTCGGCGCGATTCTATGTGAATCGTTCAGATAAAGCCGGCTTCGCCACGGCCCCTCGCGAAGGGCTCGGGCGCTCGGCGTAGGATCGACTCCATGAGAGCCCAACCCCGAAATTTCGTTCGAAGCGTCCTCGCTGTCCTCGTCGGACTTCTGTCCTTCAACACCATGGCAACCACCTTTGAGGTTCAGCTCCCAGCCAGTCTCAAGGATGGCCCTCAGGACGGGCGCCTGCTCCTGATCTTCGCTCCAGCCGACCAGTCTCCCAATCGAGAGCCCCGATTTTTGGTCAACTGGGACGTCGCGGCGATCCCGTTCTTCGGATTGGATGTCGAAAGCTGGAAGCCGGGAACCAGCCGGAGCGTCGACGACAGCGCCTTCGGGTTTCCGATACGGGCTCTCTCGAACCTGCCGCCGGGCGACTACCGGGTTCAGGCCTTCCTCAATCGCTACGAGACGTTTCGGCTTGCGGACGGGCGGGTGCTCAAGCTGCCCCCCGATCGGGGAGAAGGCCAGCAGTGGCGAGAGAAGCCCGGCAACCTCTATTCGAGACCGACGCTGTTGCGGTGGCGTGGTCCGCTGACGGCTTCGCCTCTGCCGAGGCTGGTGCTGACCGAGAGGATTCAACCGGTCGAGGCTTTCCGGGAGACGGCTTGGGTCAAATACGTTCGCCTCCGCAGTGAGCGACTATCCAAGTTCTGGGGTCGCGATGTGTATCTCGGCGCATTCGTCACCTTGCCGCTCGGCTTTAACGAACGGCCCGATGCACGCTATCCGCTCGTGATCAACCACGGACATTTCCCTGCAGCGCCCTCCAACTGGCGCGAAACGCCGCCCGATCCGAACCTCGAGCCCGATTACAGTTCCCGCTTCAAAATCGAGGGCTACAACCGCATCCAGCAGCAATACGCCTGGGATTTTTTCCAAGCCTGGACCGGGCCAGGCTTTCCTCGGGTGCTCCTCGTCGAAATCCAGCATCCGACGCCGTTCTATGACGATTCCTACGGCGTCAATTCAGCCAACAACGGTCCCTATGGTGACGCGATCCAGTACGAGCTCATTCCCGAAATCGAGCGCCGCTTTCGCGGCATCGGGCAGGGCTGGGCGCGCTTCGTGTTTGGAGGCAGCACCGGTGGCTGGATCGCGATGGCTACCCAGATGTTCTACCCCGATGAGTACAACGGCGCCTGGATCGCGTGTCCCGACCCGATCGATTTCCGTCACTACATGACGATCAACCTCTACGAAGACAAAAACGCGTACGTCATGCCGAACCGATTCAAG
>JBIIHO010000083.1:0-7133 GCA_044235605.1 Steroidobacteraceae bacterium
CGAAATGACTCTCCAGGTGCTGCAACAGCGTGACGTCATACAGCGCATCAATGTTTCACCCCGCGAGCTCGAGCAATTTCTCGATAAGCAAAAATCGCGTCCTTCTGAGCTCAATGAATACAACCTCTCTCACATCCTGATCGCCGTACCTCAGGAAGCAACTCCCTCTCAGCTCGACGAGGCCTCGCGTCGCGCTCAGGATGTCTTCGATCGAGCCAAGCGCGGCGAGGACTTCGCCAAGCTCGCAGTGGCCTACTCCAACAGCCAAACCGCTCTCGAAGGTGGTTCGCTAGGATGGCGTCGTGGTCCGGAAATCCCGACCGTACTCGCCGATCTCGTGATCGGCCTCAAGCCCGGCGAGGTCAGCGAGCCGCTTCGTACTCCGTCCGGATATCACATCGTTCGCCTCAATGAAGTCCGCGGCGCCGACCAGCAAATCGTCATCGAACAAACCAATGCTCGTCATATCCTGTTGAAACCGACCGAGATTCAGGATGACGCGACAGTGCAGCAGCGTCTGCTCGACGTCCGCGAACGTATCCTGAAGGGCGAAGATTTCTCAGTGCTCGCCAAGACGCTCTCCGAAGATCCGGGCTCGGCCGCTGATGGCGGCGATCTCGGCTGGACTGCGCCCGGTACTTTCGTTCCGGAATTCGACGCGGCTCTCAGAAGACTCGCGCCCAACGAAATCAGCGAGCCGTTCCGTACGCAGTTTGGCTGGCATATCGTTCAGTTACTCGGCAGACGTCAGTTTGACAACACCGAAGAACTTCGTCGCCAGCGGGCGTTCATGCAGCTGAGAGAGAGCAAAGCAGACGAAGAAACCGAGCTCTGGCTGCGTCGGCTGCGCGACGAGGCGTATGTCGACATCAAGAGCTGAACGCCCGCGGATCATCCTCACCTCAGGTGAACCGGCGGGCATTGGCCCCGAGCTTTGCGCGCAACTTACGATCGCAGATCTTCCGCCCTGCGAGCTGCACTGCCTTGTCGATCAATCTTTGCTTGAAGCCCGTGCGCCTGCCGGTACGACGCTCGATCGGCTGACCGTGGTGCATCGACCACTCGCTGCGCCCTCGATCGCCGGTACGCTAGACACCCGTAACGCTGGCTACGTCGTCGGACTTCTGGACGATGCGCTCGAGGGCGTGAAGCGCGGCCACTATGACGCCATGGTCACGGCTCCCGTGCAAAAAAGCGTGATCGCCGCCTCGGGCGTGCCCTTCTCCGGTCACACCGAATATCTCGCGGAACGCTGCGGCACACCTAAGCCCGTGATGATGCTGGTGGCCGGCGACCTGCGGGTCGCGCTCGCGACGACTCATTTACCGCTGCGTCGCGTACCTGATGCGATCACGCAGCCGCTCGTACTTCAGATCTTGCGCATCATGCACGCCGATCTTAAAAACGCTTTCGGCATCAAAAATCCGCGTATCGCGGTGTGCGGGCTCAACCCTCATGCGGGTGAGGCCGGGTTGCTCGGTGACGAAGAACTCCGACATATCCGCCCTGCCATCGACGCCGCGCGTGCCGAAGGCATCGATGCTTTTGGCCCCTTGCCGGCGGATACGGCTTTCGTGCCGCGCGAAATGGCGAAGGCTGACGCCTTCCTCGCCATGTTTCACGACCAGGGACTACCGGTACTCAAACATGCCGGCTTCGGTCATGCGGTCAACGTGACACTCGGTCTGCCGGTGATTCGAACTTCTGTGGATCATGGCACCGCGTTGCCGCTCGCAGGTACAGGACGCGCCGATGTCGGCAGCTTGCGCGCCGCCGTCGAGCTCGCCATCGATCTCGTCCACCGCCGACGCGCAAGCCGCTGAGCCTGCGGTGGTTTTTGCTCGTAAACGCTTCGGTCAAAACTTCCTGCACGATCCGGGAGTGATCGCGCAAATCATCGACGCCATCGACCCCCAACCCGGTGAGTCCGTTGTCGAAATCGGACCGGGTCGGGGTGCGCTGACCGAACCACTCCTCGAGCGCTGCGATCGGCTAGATGCCATCGAAATCGATCGTGATCTCGCTGCGGAGTTGCAGCAAAGGTTTAGCGCACGCGGTCTGACTCTCCATGTGTGCGATGCACTCAAATTCGATTTTGCGACGCTCGCTCAAGTGCGAGGCGGAAAATTACGGGTCATCGGCAACTTGCCGTACAACGTCTCGACCCCCCTCCTCTTTCACCTGCTCGATCATCGCGCGTCCATCCTCGATCTACACGTGATGCTCCAACGAGAGGTCATCGAACGAATCTGTGCGGCACCGGGGAACGGCGACTACGGCCGACTCACCGTGATGCTTGCCCCTTGGGTGACGGCCGAGCATCTATTCGATGTCGGCCCGGGGGCTTTCCGCCCGGCGCCGCAGGTCTGGTCCGCCGTCGCACGTCTCACCGTGCGCGAGACGCCCGCCTTTCCCGTCGATGCCCGCTACGCTCGCGTGGTATCGGCCGCGTTCTCACAGCGTCGCAAGACGCTGCGCAATGCCTTGCGCTCCCTGCTAGAAGCCGATGCCATCGCCGCCTGCGAGATCGATCCAGGCGCGAGGCCCGAGACTTTGTCGCCGGAAGAGTTCGGGCGACTTGCCAGAGCGGTACCCGAGCCGCTAGCGTGAGCAACACCATGCGTGCCGATCATCATCTCGACATCAAAATCGAAACCGCCTACCTCGAGGGACAATCCGATCCGAACAGTGAGCGATATGTGTTCGCCTATACGGTGACGATGCGAAACGAGGGTCGCATACCGGTGAAATTGATGACGCGTCATTGGGTCATCACCGACAGCAATGGCAAAGTCCAGGAAGTCCGTGGCGAAGGCGTGGTCGGCGAACAGCCGCATCTCAAGCCGGGCCAAGGATTTCGCTACTCGAGCGGTGCCGTGATCGAAACACCCGTCGGTACCATGCACGGCAGCTATCAGATGCGCAGCGACGACGGCCTCGAGTTCGATGCGCCGATTCCCGCTTTTCGCCTCGCAATGCCCGGAGTGGTGCACTGACGATGGCGAGAATCGCCGTCGGTGACGTGCAGGGCTGCCTGCCCGAATTGCGCCAGTTACTGAAGCAGGCTGATTTTCGAAGCGATCGCGATGAAGTCTGGTTCGTCGGCGATCTCGTCAATCGCGGACCCGACTCACTCGGCACCCTGCGTTTCGTTCGCTCGCTCGGCGATAACGCCCGCGTCGTCCTCGGCAATCACGATCTTCATCTGCTCGCCGTCGCGTTCGGTGGAAGTCGCACATTACGTGACGACGATACGCTCGATGACATCCTGAACGCTGCGGATCGGGCGAGTCTCTTGGAGTGGCTTCTCTCGCGGCCGCTCGCGGTACGAGAAGGCTCTGATCTCATGGTGCATGCCGGGATCGTGCCTCAATGGACCGTCGACGAGGTCATGACGCTCGCCGCGGAAGCCGAGCAGGCGCTACGCACCGACCCCGTCAAACTTTTCGAATCGATGTACGGTAACCGTCCCGATCGCTGGTCATCGGCGCTCGAGGGGTCCGATCGACTGCGCTTCATCATCAATGTATTGACTCGATTGCGATTCTGTCGAGCCGACGGTCGTATCGATCTCAAAATGAAAGGCGCTCCCGGGTCCCAAGAGAATGACTGGATGCCGTGGTTCGCGACCCCCGACCGTCGAACGTCAAATGTCAGAGTGATTACGGGGCATTGGTCCACACTCGGGTTCGTCGACCGACCCGATCTGCTCGCGCTCGATACCGGGTGCGTGTGGGGCGGCGCTCTGACGGCGGCCGCACTGGATTCGAACGCACGCTGGTCGCTGCCCTGCGGAGGCTATCAGCGAGTTAAAATGTCGGCTCAATCCGACGGGTGAAACCATGACGATCATCAAACAGCAGGATGTCATCGCGAGCGTCGCCGATGCCCTGCAATACATCTCTTACTACCATCCGATGGACTACATCGAGTCGCTGGGACGCGCCTACGAGCTCGAAGAGTCGCCAGCCGCTCGCGATGCCATCGCACAGATTCTGACCAACTCGCGCATGTGCGCCGAGGGTCATCGTCCGATCTGCCAAGACACCGGCATCGTGGTCGCCTTCGTGAAGGTGGGCATGAATGTACGTTGGGAGGCTACGCTCACGCTCACCGAGATGATCAACGAAGGCGTTCGCCGCGCGTATCTCGACCCCGATAACACGCTGCGCGCTTCAATCGTCGCTGACCCTGCATTCACCCGTAAAAACACACGCGATAACACTCCGGCCGTCGTACACGTCGAAATGGTACCCGGCGATACGGTCGAGATCAGCGTGTCCGCCAAGGGCGGTGGGTCTGAGAATAAAGCCAAGTTCGTCATGCTGAACCCCAGCGACTCGATCGTCGATTGGGTGCTCAAGACCGTGCCGACCATGGGCGCAGGTTGGTGCCCGCCGGGGATGCTCGGTATCGGTATCGGCGGCTCCGCTGAGAAGGCCATGGTGCTCGCCAAAGAATCTTTGATGGATCCCATCGACATGGCCGAGCTCAAGGCCCGCGGTCCGCGTAACCCCATCGAAGAACTGCGCATCGAGCTGCACGACAAAGTGAATGCGCTCGGTATCGGCGCGCAGGGTCTCGGGGGTCTCTCCACCGTGCTCGACGTGAAGATTCTCGATTACCCGACCCATGCGGCCTCGAAGCCGGTGGCGATGATCCCGAACTGCGCCGCCACACGGCACGTTCACTTCACACTCGACGGCTCGGGCCCCTCGAAGCTCGCGCCACCCGATCTCTCGCGCTGGCCCAAAGTTGACTGGAAGCCCTCGCCCGAAGCGCGGCAGGTGAATCTCGACACGCTCACGCCGCGAGAGGTCGCTTCGTGGAAGCCCGGTGATCGGCTGCTCCTCAACGGCAAGATGCTCACGGGCCGCGATGCGGCTCACAAACGCATCGCCGATCTCTATGCGAGCGGTAAAGGCCTCCCCGAAGGGGTCGATTTCCGCAACCGAGTGATCTACTACGTCGGCCCCGTCGATCCGGTACGCGATGAAGTCGTGGGGCCCGCAGGCCCCACCACCGCGACCCGCATGGACAAGTTCACCGAGATGATGCTCGCCAACACGGGACTCATCGCGATGATCGGCAAGGCCGAGCGTGGGCCCGTCGGCATCGAAGCGATTCGCAAGCACAAGGCGGCCTACCTCATGGCCGTGGGTGGTGCCGCATACCTCGTGTCCAAGGCGATCAAATCCTCCCGCGTCGTCGCTTTTGCCGATCTCGGCATGGAGGCGATCTATGAATTTGACGTCAAAGATATGCCCGTGACGGTCGCCGTTGACTCGAACGGCACCTCAGTGCACCAAAGCGGTCCGGCTGAGTGGAGCCAGAAGATCGCTGCGGGGTCGATCAAGACGCGAGCGCGCTGATCACTCGCGGGCGGGCTCCACGGCTCGCAGGATGTCGTCCAGGCCGTAGAAGTGATAAGTCCGGTCCGTCGACATCGCCACCAACAAACCACCCGGAAAACCGGGTAGCGCTGTTGAGACGAGATCAATACCATCGGTTTCTTGAGCCGTAATTCGAACGCGGCCCACGAGCGCATGGCGATGCGATGCCTCAGGGAGACCATCAAGCTCGAAGAGTCTCAACTCCCCCGCCTGCTGATCTGATACGAACAGAAGCGCCCGCTCACGTCCACGCCGAAAGACGGCCGTTCCCTCATGATCGCGAGCAAATCCAGTGAGTCCAAACTGAGCGAGCTCGTCGTCGGCATCCTCTGCAGCAGGATCAGCGTGATACTTACGAATGCCGTAAGTCTCATCGCTCGCAAAGACCGTACCCCGCACTGAATCGACAGAGAGCGCCTCGATTTCTTTGCGGCCGCTCCACTCGCCGAACGCCCGAGCCTTAAGGCCTCGCAACGTCCCCGTGCCATCGTCGATGAGTCGGTACTGATGCAAATAACCCTGCTTCGGGGCGAATCGATCGGATCGACTGACGATGACGAAGATCGCGCTATCCGAGGGTCTCGTGTAGGTCGTCACGCCCATGACATCTCTCGCGCGCTCACCTTCGAATACCGGAATTCCACCGCCGTCTAGCGGACGCATGTCGGGCAAAGAAAACACCCGTACGCGATGGGCAAAGCGCTCGGCAACTACGGCAATATCGACCTTGCGTCCGGCGAGCGGAACGTCGTAAGCCACGTCGACATTATTGGGGCGTAACAAGCCGCGAATTGTGAGCTCGTGACGGATTTTTCCATCCAGACCGAAGACATAAAGAGCACCATCGGCTTCTTTGTCCGTACCCAGTACGAGACTCTTGGCAGGCTCTGCCCGGTTGATCCAGATGGCCGGGTCGTCCGAGTCGTATCGCACCGGTTCGGTCACCACTCGCGGCTTCAAACCCACTGGGGATGCCGCCTCAAGTGACTCGCTCGAGCCCAACACGATGCTTACGATGCCGGCAACCACGCCCCAGCCGATGAGGCGGGGCGCGGTGTTGAGTGTGGCGGTCATGCGAGTCACTCTAACAAAACTCCGGATCAAAGCTTTAAACGGCCTCCGACGAAGACGCTATAGCCGAACTGCTCGTACTCGTAGATCCGACTCTTTTTGCCGTAGTAGCGAATACCCTTCGAGTTCGTGAGATTCTTGGCCTCGACGAACGCCTCGAAGGACTTGGTGACCTGATAGCTCGTCGTGAGATCGATCTGATCACGCCCTGCCCAGTAGAGGTCGAGGCCACCGTCCTCGGCATTGATCTCATCCAGGTAATCACTGCGATCGGTGAAGCTAAGGCGAACGCTGACAGGACCCTTTTCGTAGAACACCGCAAAGTTCGATACCGTCTCAGACTGACCCGGCAGCGGGAAAGACGAGCGACCTCCGTAGGTCCGGCCGAGGTCGATCGAAGCATCGACGTAGGTAAAGTTGGCGAACACACCGAATCCACTCAACCAACCCGGCAGCTGGGTGAACTGCTGCTGCCAAGCAAGTTCGAGACCGCTGAGCTCACCATCCGCATTCTCGGGGGTGATCAGTGCGGCTGGGTTGCCAAGATAGCTCCCCGAGCTCCGCAAGGTGTAGTTGTAGTCCTTCATATCCTTATAAAACCCGCTCGCGGACAAGATTCCGATCGGCTCGAAATAGTATTCGAGCGACACATCGAGGTTGTTCGACAGC
>JBIIHO010000084.1:0-7065 GCA_044235605.1 Steroidobacteraceae bacterium
TCGCCTCGATTCGAGGCTGTCGAGTTTTTTCGCACAGCACAGGTCTAGCGAGTCGTGCCGCAGCAGCCGAGCGTGCTAGGGCGGATGCCGATGGATCAGTCTCCATTCAGCGGATTTATGCACCGCTCCAGCCGGTCGAGAGCCCGAAAGAGATCGATCTCTCCGAGTTTCAATCGGCATCGGATCGGCCGCCGACCCATGCGCTCTTTGAAGGAAAAGCGATCGCGTTACCGTCCGGCCTACTCGAGATCGGCAGAAATCCGACGAGTCAGGGCTTGCGACTCACCGAGGGTTTAGCGGGTGTTTCGCGTCTCCATTGCTCCCTCCAAGGAGACGAGTCTGGCGTGACACTGATACCGCACTCGCCGCAGGGGGTTTGGCTTAACGATGAACGGGTGCGAGGTCGTGTTCGAGTTAGTTCTGGCGATCGACTGCGTATTGGTACGCCGGGCGTCGTCATCGACTTGATCGCCGTCGGAGGAGCCGATCATGGCGCGTCGTCGTAACGTTGAGGTCTTCAGCCTCTCGTTTCTCGACGTCATCTGTTGCGGATTCGGCGCAGTCATCCTTTTCTACACGATCATCAGCGCACAAAGCGGTATCGAGCGCACTCGCAAAGCGGAGGATTTGAGCGCGCAGGTTTCCAGGCTCGAAGAAGAGGTTCTGGTAGGGGCTAAAAATCTGGTCGTGCTCCGAAATACCTTGCAACGCACCGATAGTGAAACGGTATCCGCAACTTCACGAGCCACGCAGCTGATCGAGGAGTTGCAGCGCAAGCGTGAAGAAAGTTTCATTTATGACGCGGAGACTCTCGCTAAACGCGAGCGTATAGAGAAACTTAAAGCTGACGTTAGAGCGCTGGAAGCCAGCACTCGCCGCCTCGAGGCCAGCGCCCAAGTTCAAAGCCCGCGCGGTGAGCTCACGGGCGCCGGACAATCGCGGGCGAGTCGTCGCTACATTACCGGGTTGACGCTCAAAGGTCGGCGCATACTTGTACTCATCGATCGATCTGCAAGCATGCTTGACGAAGATCTCGTCAACATCATCCGACTCCGCAATTCACCTGCGGCGACACAAATGGCTGCCGAGAAATGGCGTCGCGCAACCGACATCGGCAACTGGATCATCAGCGAGATTCCGGAATCCTCCCAGTACCAGGTGTATGGGTTCAACACGGCGGCTGCTCCGCTTATCGAGGGAACGGTCGGTGAATGGCTTCCGGGAAACGACGCCGCCCGTCGCGACAAACTTCAGGATGCGCTCGGACAGATCGTGCCTGCCGGAGGTACGAGTTTGATCAACGCTTTGTCGACCATACGCGGCATGCGTATTCCGCCTGATCAAGTCATCCTCATTACCGATGGATTACCAACTCAAGGGGCAAGCGCACCGGCATTGAGGCGCTTCGTAGACGCTAGCGATCGGGCGCGTCTTTTCGACGAAGCGATCCGTGGAGTCAATCGAGATATCCCGATCGACGTCATCCTCCTGCCCATGAAAGGCGATGTCCCTGCACCGCATCGATATTGGGGGCTCGCCCGGATGACAAAGGGCGCCTTTGTCATGCCTTCACCGGACTGGCCATGAAGCTCAAACGAAGAGATACGGAGGTCTTTAGCCTCTCTTTCCTCGACGTCATTTGCTGCGGGTTCGGCGCGATCATCCTACTTCTCGTACTTTCAGAGTTCGGGCAGCCGATTGTCATCGAGCGTTCCCGACAAGATCTCGAGGCACAGATCAAGAAACTCCAAGAAGAGCTGTTTACGATTCGCGGCGAGAGTGAACAGCTAGAGCGTGATTTGAAGGGCCGTATCGATGTGCTGGCGCGAGAGCGCAAAAATCTTGCGAAAGTGGCCGGTGACGTGTCTACATTACGCGGACAGTTCGATGCATCTCGTCAAAATGCAGTGGTCAGTAATATTTTGGAAAACGAGTTGTTGTCGGCCTATCAGGAGTTAGAGGCCGAGAACAAGCGTGTCGTGCAGGCGTCGAGAGCCCGTAAAAGAATCACCACTCAGGCGGTGGGTGGCATCCCGGTAGACAGCGATTACGTCATTTTTCTGATCGATACCTCGGGCAGTATGCAAGGAGGGCATTGGGAGACCGCCATGGAAGTCATGCGAGAAATTCTCGACATCTATCCCAGGCTCAAGGGCGTTCAGATCGTCGATGATAATGGTCGAGAGTTATTCGCAGGAACCCGTGGCCGATGGATGACGGACTCCCCGGCGCTTCGAACCGATATCGTCCAACGGATGCGAAACTGGCGTGCCTTCAGCGATTCCAACCCCGCCGATGGTATCGAGCAAGCCATCAAGACCTATTGGTCTAGCGATAAGCGGATCAGCATTTACGTTCTCGGCGACGAGTTTACCGGAGAGTCGATTCAGCAAGCTTTGGATGCTGTAGATCGAATCAACAGACCCGACTCATCGGGTCGACGGCGAGTTCGTATCCATTCTGTAGGATTCCCGGAAGCTCCCGGCATGACACCGTTTACAAACATCCGTTTCTCGGCGTTAATGCGGGCGATGTGCGAACGTAACGACGGAACGTTCGTCGGCCTCACTAACACCAAGAGCTGTGCAGTCAGCATGAATATTGGAGGCGTAAGAACATGCATCGGTGGAGATTGACTGCGGTTTTTTTATCGACCTTTACGCTCGTGGCCTGCGGGGGTATTCAAATCGCGCCGGCGCCGCTGCTTCCCAAAGCATTGATTGATGTACTGCCTTCAAAAGTAGGCTTGGTTATCCCTGCAGATCAGAGAAGCTTCACGCATACGGAAACTCGGGGTGGAATGACGTGGACGATTTCGCTTGGTGCAGGGCAGCAACAGTTATCGCGCCGAATGCTCGAGTCGACGTTTCGTGAAATAAGCGAATTCGCGGACCTTGAAAATGCCCGATCGGCAGGTGATCTACAGGCAATCTTCGAACCGCGAATCGAGCAGTTCTCGTTCGCGACAGCTCAGGAAACCGGCGGTGAGTACGTCGCAGTCACGATTCGTTACCGTATCAATGTCTACGCGCCCAATGGTGAACGCTTCGATTCGTTGACACTAACAGGCTATGGTACGGCATCGGCCGATGGGTTGGGTTCTGCCGCACCCATGGAGGAAGCGTCCCGATCCGCCATGAGAGACGCCGCCGCGAGATTTTTGACGCAGTTTCCAGATACAGAAGTAGCCAAAACACTCGTCACAGGAAAGCAGATTCAAGTCAGTGCAGAAGATGCGATGCGGGCCTTGGCCGCGAGCGGTCTACGCATCGAGGCAGTGCCGATCCGGGTTTCGCGCCGGGTCGCGCCCAACTGGAAACCCGCTGTCCCTACGGTCAATTCGTCGGCGGAGACTCCCGCTGCACCTTGATTAGGAGCTGCTCGGTCATCATGACGTTCTCCGTTTCTACGGGACGTCCGTCCTCGATTCGTGGCGCAAAACGAGCTTTGCGTGCGGCGAGTAATGCCGCTCTGTTGCTGTTTTCGGGGGCAGCCGAATTTGCGATTACGACATCCTGGACCTTACCGTCGCGACCGATCTTCAGCTTCATTTCTACCGTTCGAACCACATAGTCCTCCGGATTCGGAGGACGCAGGCGGCTTATCGAAATCGCCGGTGGTCGGTATATCAGCCGCCTCGGTGCCTCAAGGAATCGGCGACCTTCCGACCCCAAAGGTTCAAGTGCTCGGTAGCTTTCCGCATACGAGCTAGTCGCTCGGGAAAAATTTCCGCTCAACAAATGCCAATCACCGATCTGCGCCAAAGCCTCGCCCAATAATTGAGAGTCGAGCGGTGCGCTCTTTCGGATGATGTCGACCGCGAAGCCGAGAGCCCGCAGCCCTTCCGAGTTCAGGCGGGCTTGCCCCGCGCTGCTAGGGAAGGCGTCGCCAGGATCGGCCGCTTCGACGGCGGGCCCCTCCGTTGCCTCCGGTCCGTAAATAGCCTCGAGCAGCCAAGTCCTGGCCAGCCCTTGAAGTGCCGGAACCCCCGCGGTCGGCTTATCTGACGAAAGCTCTTCCGCGAGTTGAAGGGCGCGTGCATGAAGTCCACGGGCCGTGGAGTATCGGCCCATGGCCTCATGCCAGCGCGCGAAGTTGTTCAGCGGCTGGAGTAAGCGCAGATCTCGCTTGCCGAAATTGGTTTCGGCGATTCGGAATGCGAATTGATGTTCCCGATCTGTATCGATATCGCGTCCGAGCTTGACGTATGACTCGATGAGCGCATCGACGATGTCGAGTTGATCAAAAGTGTAGAGCCCATCGAGATTTCTCGATAAGTCGACCGCGCGCTTTAAAGCGATTGCCGCTTCCGCCGGACGGCCACTTGCAAGCCAAGTTTCTCCGAGCCCGTGCAGGGGGCGAATCAACAGCCGATCCGCACCTGAGATCTGTCCTTCGATGAGGGCGACGGCACGTCGATAGCTTTGCTCCGCAGAGTCGAGGTCGCCTTGTCGAAACTGAACGGTGCCAAGATTTGTGAGCGGATTGACAAGCTCCCGCGCGTCCTTGCCATGACGGCTTTCGACGGCGGCCACGAGCTCTTCGGCTCGAGCTTTCGCGTTGGTTAGATCATTAGCGTCCAAGGCCGATTTGAACTGGGCAAAAATCTGCAGGGGCTCTGACCCCTGCGCTGCCAGTTGCAGCGGAAGTGCGCCAGCAATGACGGCAATTAAGGCCGTTCGAAGAGGTAGTGAGAGACCAGCCATTCGCGTCCGCTCCGATAACCGAATAGTTCCGCGCAGGACATAAAGAAAATTCGCCAATATACCCACCACTTAAGAGCCTGATCAGCACCATAGGCCTCTGCAAGAACCGGCATCAACGACGACCGATTCGCATCCATTTTTTGAAGCCAGGCTTCTGAGGTGAGTTGGTAGTGCCGTCCGTCGACTTGCCAGTGATCGGCGAGCCGTAAATCTCGCTGGAAATAATGGAGCAAGTCATCGCTCGGCATAATGCCGCCAGTAAAAAAGTACTTCGCCATCCAGTCGGTGTCATCGCGCACTTCAAACGTGTACGCGAAGCGATGATGCGTGAAGATATGTACAAACAGCGTTGCACCCGGATTCATCCATCCGGCAATACGACCGAGTAGGGTGTCGTAGTTACGCATGTGCTCGAACATCTCGACAGAGACAACGCGATCAAAGCGCGCTTCTGGTCCGAACTCCAGTTTGTTGACGTCGCAAGTGATGATCTCGAGGTTTTTTAAGCCCCGCTCGGCTGCCCGTGCATCGATGAATAGTTTTTGAGTGCGTGAATTAGATACCGCAGTGATGCGCGAGTCTGGATATTTAGCAGCCATCCAGAGCGAGAGCGAGCCCCATCCACAGCCGAGTTCGAGAATCCGGTCGCCATTGCGCAGCCGTGCTCGATCGCAGGTGAGAGCCAACATGCGCGCTTCGGCCACATCGATGTTGTCTGCAGCTTTTGAGATATCGAAATCGTCGTAGTAGCAGCTGCTGTACTTTAGGTTCGTGCCGAGCACTTTGAGGTAGAACGCTGTCGGCACCTCGTAGTGTTGCTGGTTAGCCTCTGCCGTATGAATGGCAACAGGGCTCTCGCGTAATTTGCGAACCATCTCCATCAGATGTGCTTGCTGCGATTCAGGATCGCCTTTGTCTTCCTCCCGAATACGCTGAGCGAGTAAATCGCGAATTCGACGACGGATCAGCCAGTCCGGGATTCGATCTTGTTCGACCAGACGCATAGCTAGTGGAATGGAGTCGTTGTCGGTCATTTCGGCGATGAAGGCTTCAGTGTTTGAAGGGCGCGCTCGAGCACGGGTATCAAAGATCTATAGAGTACAAAAATTGCGAGGGGTCCGATAAGGATCCATCCGACTGAGGCATGCACAATGGCATCCCACATGGTGACGATGGCATACAGCACACCTTGCGACAGAATCTCCAAGCCAGCGTCGATCGTCATTGGCTGAGGCTCCGAGCCGAGCGCCCATTCTCCAAGCCTCATGAAGGGAATGATCAGTGCAAGTTGCACGGGCCCAACGAGCCAACTGACTAACTGGATGGCCGCGAGGTTCAATCGCTGCCACAGGGCAATCAGGGTTAGGGCGGGTGTCGAGACGCCCAGCACCGGAAACATTCCAACGCCGGTACCCAGCGCAAGACATAACGCGAGATCGCGAGGGGCGAGCCCTTGACGAAGCAGGCCGAGAATCGGGTCGACAACACGACGGCGAACGATGGCAAGCATGTGAGGGTCCGTTAGGTTCTCGGGTCTATCTTTGTGTTCGTTTGCGCAAGCGCCGCTCCGATCAGCAGGGCGGCAATGTCAGACGTATCCGGTAAGCGACCGGGAATCCATTGTTGCAGGAACTCTGCCGACATGGCGACCATAATGACGAACGGCAAGGGTGGCAGTCGACGCAAGACCCCCTGTAGGGCAAGCCACGCGAGCCCGATGCCAAGAAACATCCGTTCTAGCAGCGGAAGTGCGCCGGGATCCCCTTGGGTTCCAGCCAATTCAGCGAACGGTAGCCAGAGAATACCCGCTCCTCCCACATCTAACGTGGGAGTCGCAGGCCATAACCCCGAGATAAAGAGCGCCAGGCAGGCCAACAGGAACGCCTGTGAAGCCCAGCGTGCTGGGTTGATCGCTCGCATGATGACTATCGCCCCGAGCGACAGGAGGAAGGCAACGCCTTCGGCTGGGCTTAAATGTTGACCGACGAACAAAAGCCTCGCGCCTACGGAGACCCCGAATAACAGTAATAGCGCTGACCAAAAATACGGGCGACGCAATAGCGCGTTCAAAAGAGCGCCGAGTACCAGATAGCAAGCGAAAAAGCCGAACATCTTTCCAGGCTCAAAGGGCATCGCGAGGCTGGTTTCGATTGCTGCATCGATCCGGCCTGGGCGAAGGCGCGGAACAAACGGGGCGAGGTGAGCGACGAGCCACAGAGTGACCAGTAGTGCCGGTGCCGGACCGATGGCTAATCGCTGCAATCGTCGGGACAACGGACGTACCGGAAGCGAAGAGTAGAGGGCTGCAACGAGAGTTCCGACACCTGCACTCAGGATATTGAAAAAGCTTATGCCAGAT
>JBIIHO010000086.1:0-7046 GCA_044235605.1 Steroidobacteraceae bacterium
TCGTTCGAATGGATGAGTTCGCCATCGGCGGTTACCACGTCGATGCCAAGAAGGTTTGAGGCGGCAAATCCGTAGCGGTTGGCGCACCATCCGAAGCCACCCGACATCACGAATCCGCCGATACCCACCGAAGCATCGTGAGTCGTCGGGAAGAAGAGTCCGTGTTTGGATAGGGCGGCGGTGAGCATTCCAGCGCGTACGCCCGGGGTAGCAGTCGCAACCTTTCGTGCAGGGTCGACCTGGATGTCGATGATGCCGGCGGTATCGATCAGCATGCCGCCGTTACGCATGAAACTTGCACTTCGTGTATGGCCGGTTCCTTTGGCCGTTACCCGTAAGCCCTGTCTTTTAGCCAATTTGACCGCGGCAGCGACGTCCTGGGCGGTCTCGGCCTGAACGATCACTTCCGGATATCGGGCAGGCTTGTAGAGGTTCCAGATCAGCGAGCGCCGGTAGGCTTCGTAATCTGCCTGTCCCTTTCGGTACATCTTCAAAGAGTCGATCGCCGTCGGTTGCGTGGCGGCTAAGGTTTGTCCGAAAGGCGCGATCGCTGTTCCCAGCGTCATGGCTCCGAACTTAAGGGTGTCGCGTCGCGTCAGTCGCGGAAAGCTCTTATCAGCCATGTGCGGCCTCCTGAGATTGCGCGGGCACCCCCGATGCCATCGGAGCGCGGGCCCGCGACCGCGCGACGGCTTACGGTGGGCTCTCGCCCACTCTCAAAAAAAGTATGGAATACGATTCCAGAAAAAACAAGGCGGTCTGACATGACCATGAGGCGACGGGGCTAGAGGTGAGGGTCCGTTGTTTTTCGGCAATAAATTTTGGATGTTTCCACGGTATGAACCCCGGTGTTGCGTCCGGATTCGAGTCGGGCGTATATTCGGCCAACGGAGACTTTGGAATTAGGCTCCAATTCTTTAAATCAATCTAAATCAAAGAGCGACTTGTTGTCGTCCACGACCAGGGGGATACATGACTCGGAAGAAGAATCCTGCCCTTTTTGCCACCTCGAGCGTCTCGGCGTTATCGCGTCCGATCGCTTTGATGGTGGCATCTCTTACTTGCGCGGGGGTTGCAGCTGCGGCGCCACAGTCAGAGTCTGCAGCGAGGGATCAGTCACTCGATGAGATCGTCGTGACTGCTCAGCGCCGTGCAGAAACCTTGCAGAGCGTCCCCATCGCGATCAGCGCCATTCGTGGCGACGATCTGACGGAGCGAGGCGTACTCAATCTGCAGGACTTGTCCGCTTCGGTGCCCAGCCTAAACGTTCAAAATCGTCGCGCTAGCGGCGTCGTAACCATTCGCGGTATCGGATTCGACGTTGCCACTGCAGGCGCCGATCCGGCCGTTGCGGTCCATGTGGACGGCGTTTATATGGCTCGTCCGGTTTCGGCACTGACCAATTTCTTCGATATGGAGCGCGTCGAAATCGCGCGCGGCCCTCAGGGTACGCTGTATGGCCGAAACGCCACTGGCGGTGCGGTGAACCTCATCACCCGCAAGCCTAGCCAAGAAACCTCAGGATATCTCGACGCTGCCGTGGGCAACTATGGCGCCATCGAGCTTGAGGGCGCAGTGGGCGGCGGCCTCTCCGACTCGGTCAGTGCACGCGTTGCGTTCAAGCACTCGCAGCGTGACGGTTACGGCGAGAACAAGTTCCTCGGCAAAGACATCAACGACCTCGATGCCAGCTCGGTTCGCGGTCAGTTGTTGTTCGGTTCCGGTGACGCGTTCTCGTTACTCGTGGGTTTTGATTACTTCCGGCAGGACGACGCCGCATTCGTTTCTACGTTCAGCGGCTTCCCTGTCGCTTGTGCCACCACGGCCCCTGCGCGTCGCTGCGGAACGGCCTACGGCGGTCAAGTCTCGTCCAATCTGCAGGACGTGTTACACGACTTCGATCCCGTTAACGAGCGTTCGTCACGAGGTGTCTCAGCGACAGCAGAGTGGAATCTCGATGCGGTGACGGTACGTTCGATCTCCTCTTGGCGTAACACCAAATACGTCTGGGAAGTCGACGGTGACCAAACCACCTTCAACATGGGTTTCGTGGGCCGCGACGAGGACTCCGATCAGATTTCTGAAGAGCTTCAGGTGCTTGGTGAGACCGAGAACTTCAAGTGGCTGCTGGGTGGCTTTTACTTCACCGAAGACAACGACGCCTTAGGTTATGCGGACGCTCCGATCCCGGACTTCCGTACTCTCGAGATCCGGCAGTTCGCCCGGCTCAAGACTGATGCTTGGGCGATCTTTGGCCAGGGAACCTACAGCCTCTCTGACCAACTCTCCGTGACGGTCGGTGGTCGATACAGCTCCGAAAAGAAAACCATCGAGGGCGAGATCGCTCAGCAGTTGCCGGGCGTTGTTCCGACTCCCGATCCGACTCGTTCGCAGAGTTGGTCAAAGTTCACGCCAAAGCTCACCATCGACTATCAGGTCAGTGATGACGTGTTGATCTATGCCGGCGCTCAACAGGGCTTCAAGAGCGGTGGTTACGCGGCCGGTGCTCGCACGCCAGCTTTCAATCCAGAGGAAATCTGGAGCTATGAAGTGGGTATGAAGGGCACCTTCGCTGACGGCAAAGTTACCGCAAACCTTGCAGCCTTCCAGTTCAAGTACAAGGATCTGCAGGTTGGTTTCGTACAGAATCGCCCGGGTGGTGCTGTCGTGACGGTTGTGACCAACGCTGCTGAGGCGAAGAACCATGGTCTTGAGGCGGAAATCGTGGCTCGGGTCACGGACAACTTCCGACTCGAAGCCAATGCAAGCTTCATGAAGGCGCGCTTCGAAAGGTTCCTCACCGTCGACTCGATTTTGCCGCTGCTCGGCGAGCAGGATCTTTCGGGTAACGCGTTGGCATACGCTCCTGATCTCTCGGGTTCGGTCGCTGCTCAATGGGATGTCCCCATGGGCTCCGGAGATCTCGCGGTACGCGCGGAGTATGTGTACTCCGACAAGATCTTCTTTGACGCGTACAATCGCGCGGGAGAGGTGATGGCTCAGTCAGCCTTCGGCTTGAGCAATCTCTACGTCAACTACACGCCAGCAGGTAATTGGAAGTTCGGAGCCTTCGTCCGAAATCTGTCTGATAAGGAGTACCGACTCGGTGCCGCCATCTCTGGCGGTATCTGGGGCTCGGTGGCGATTGCCTCGCCGGGTACGCCTCGTACGTTCGGCGTGCGCGCAACTTACTCGTTCTGATCTGACGATTAGCCCTGCCGTCGACGATAGTCGGCGGCAGGGCCTTTGTCGGTTCAGACCTCGGAGCCGATTTTTTGAAGTTGTGCGAGCTCGGGTCTAAGTTCGCAGACATCGCCCCAATTGACGACGCGAAGCGTTTTCGCAAAACCACCCGCGCCGATTACAGCGCCGCAAAAGAGCCCTAGTTCTATGATCTCTTCTTCGGAGAACTGGGTTTTTAGCTCGACGAAGGCTTCATCGTCGTCGGCCGTCTGTGATTTCAAGCGCTTGGCAAACTGAAGAGCGACCTTTTCTCGGTCAGATAAGTGGGGGTTTCCCGGAATATCGTCTAGCGCAAGAAGCAGCTCGTCCGAGACGCCTTCGTTTCGGCCTTGCGTGGATCTCACTGAAGTGCAGTACGCGCAGCCCTCGGCTGCTGATAGATAGATTCTTACAATTTCTTTGAGTCGATGAGGAAGAGCGCCTTCGTACAATATGTGGGTCCAGTACTTTAGGAATTCGACCCCGTTTTCGCTGCGGGCAAGGATGCGCACCATCCGTGGATCGGGTGCCTTCGCATGCTCGGCAAACTCGATTAGTGCGTCGATTTCAGCGGAAGATGCGCGATTGTCCATCGAAGCAATTCTCGCCATGATTTTTTTCCTCAAGTCTTTTACGATCGTTAATGTACCGGTTCCACAAATGATCATGCAGGACTGAACGGATGTCAGCAACTATCGAGCGCGTCGGATTCAAGCCCGGTTTTCTAATCGGCGACCTCTCTAATTTAGACGCCGTCCAATTTTCAGGAATTCGATGTGGCTATTGCGGTGTTGCATTGCTTGGCGTTCGGCGTCGATGCGAAAACTGCTCCAGCACCGATGTCTCTGAGGAAGTGTTCTCATGCGAAGGCGTGATCTATACCTACACCATTCAAAGATATCCGCCGCCGTCGCCTTTCGTAGCGCCGCAGCCGTGGATACCCAGAGCCGTCGCCTGGGTCGACCTCGACAATAACGGGCCGCGGATACTCGCGCCCATAGAAGGGCCCGCCGATCAGGTGACCATCGGTCTTCGAGTCGTCGCTCAATTCAACATCGGCTGGAAGGACGAACGCGGACGCGAGGTCGTCGCCTTCTCGTTTCTGCCTAATACGTCGTCAGGGAGCAGATCATGAGTCGTGCGGTCATCGTCGGCGTAGGCATGACGCCTTTCGGGCGTCATCCGGACACGCATTTCACGGATCTTGCAGCCGATGCAATCGAGATGGCGCTCGCGGATGCGGGCATGGATTTCCGCGAGATTCAGCAAGCATTTTGTTCGAAGGTTTATCTTCCCTCTGCAACCGGCGCTCGAGTCATGGAGCGCATGGGGCGAACCGGTATAAGTTGTCCGGATGTAGAAGGCGCCTGTGGCGCAGCGGCAGCGGGTTTGCGCCTCGCCGTCAGCATGGTGGAAACCGGCCAATACGATGTCGTGCTCGCGTTCGGCGTTGAGAAAATGCCGAAAGGATTCATGCCACCTGGGCAGCTCTACGATGACTGGCAGTGCATGATGGGACTAACTCAGAACCCTCAATACTGGGCGCTTAATGCGAAGCGCCATATGCATGAGTACGGCACTACCGAAGAGCAAATTGCGAAAATTGCCGCGAAGGCGAAGCGTAATGGCGCATTGAATCCCAATGCACTCTTTCGAACGCCGATGAGCGTTGAGCAGATTCTTGCATCGCCGCTCGTAGTCGATCCTCTCAGGCTCTTCATGTTGTGTTCGCCGGACGATGGCGCAGCGGCGGTTATTGTTTGCAGTGATCGAATCGCCCACCGATATCGTCAGAAACCCATCGAGGTGGCGGCGTGCGTACACGCGGTTTCGCAGTTTCCGCTACTCAATGCGAGTTCTTTCTGCACGACGCCGACGAGTAATCCGTCCGTTTATGCGATGGCCGCAAGGAAGGCTTACGAGCATGCAGGGCTCGGCCCCGAGGATATCGATGTGGCTGAAGTGCAGGATAACGACGCGTTCTCGGAGCTCGAGTACTACGAAGAGCTCGGATTCTGCCCGAGAGGTGAAGGCGGCCGTTTTATCGACGATGGGGTATCGGAGCTCGGGGGTGCATTGCCCGTTAATCCGAGCGGCGGTTTGCAGGCTCGCGGTGAGCCGCTTGGCGCCTCCCATTATGGTCAGTTACACGAGATCGTGCTTCAACTGCGCGGACAAGCTGGTCCTCGGCAGGTACCCAATGCGAAGGTTGGGCTGGCCCAAGTCTTCGGCGCCTGGGGACATTGTGGCGTCACCTTGTTAAAAAGCGCTCTCTGACACAACACCGACTTCGGAAAAATCAATGAAAGATTTGTTGTTCACTGACGAACATGAAACGTTTCGCGACTCGGTAGCCCGATTCGTTCGCGATGAAGTTGATCCGCATGCCGACGAGTGGAATGGTGCAGGTGAATTGCCGCGCAGCATCTGGCTTCGAATGGGAGAGCTGGGGTTTTTAGGCGGTGCGTTCCCTGAGCAATATGGTGGTACCGGAGCCGGTCTGCTTTATGCCATCGTCCTGGCTGAAGAACTTACGAGATCGCGCGTTAGCGGATTTGCGATGACCGTCTGTGATCACACAGACATGTCTGCCAATTATCTGCTCGAAGGGCCCGAAGCGCTTCGTCAGCGACTCATTCCGAAGTGCGTCAGTGGCGAGGCGATCTGCGGGCTCGCGCTCACTGAGCCCGGTGGTGGCTCTGATGCGGCAGCAATTCGTACGCGGGCTAGACGCGATGGAGATCACTGGATACTCGACGGTCAAAAGGTGTTCATCACCAACGGGTGGAAGGCTGATGTGCTGATCGTTGCAGCACGCACCGATCCGAATGCCAAAAAAGGCCACGAAGGAATCAGCCTCTTTGCAGTCGAGGACGGAACTCCCGGGTTCCGAAAGGGTAGAAAGCTCGACAAGCTCGGAACCTTGGCCAGCGACACGGCAGAGTTGTTCTTTGAAGACTGTCGCATTCCGACTGGTAATCTTATCGGTGAAGAAAATCGTGGTTGGTCGTTATTGATGGCTGATCTCGGTCTCGAGCGTTTAATCGCCTGCGCGATTTACATCACCGCCTGCGATGAGATGCTGAAGATAACCGAAGAGTACTGTCGTAATCGAAAGGTATTCGGCCGCGCCGTAACGGACTACCAAGTCAATCGACACCGGCTCGCGGAATTACACACCGAGCTCGAGCTCGCTCGAACATTTTTCTACGACACGGTTCGCAAGCAACTCCGCGGCGACAAGCTCACGCAGGAAATCGCGATGATTAAGTACTATGCGTCTGAGCTCGCCAATCGCATTGCCTATCAATGTCTTTCACTACATGGCGGATGGGGCTACATGAAGGAATACCCGATTTCGCAGTGGTTCACCGACGTACGGCTCTACAACATCGGTGCGGGTACCACCGAAATCATGAAAGAGATCATCGCCAAAGAACTTCGGCTCTAGGTTCCGCCGAGACGATCGAAGTCAGGATTTTCCGCTGCTCCCCTTGGCGAGGTACTCGCCTATGTCGAACCGAGGAGCGTCGGTCGGAGGTGAGGCATCCGATACGAAGTTCGTCCAAGTCGATAAATAATCGATGAACTTCGGCCCCAAACCTTCTTGATGAAGCCGATCTCGGCTGACGGGTAGCCAGTCGGGCGTAAACGAGTGATTCGCCTTGAGTCGTGCGGGGTAGTCATGGTGAATGACGGCGACTTTTCCGAGAGAAACAAAATCGATGCCGGCCTCGAGCGCCGCGAGCGCTTGACTTGGTTGGATGATTTTTCCGGCGACTCCGAGTCGTGTTTCGCGACGGGGTAAAGTCGAGAAGTACGAC
>JBIIHO010000087.1:0-7029 GCA_044235605.1 Steroidobacteraceae bacterium
CGACGCCGTAGAGTCCAGACGAGCTCCTGCGATGTCCACCGATCTCGTGATTTCGTGCGCTCATTCGGATAGGGAGTATACGGTCGCCGATATACTCACCGCATGTCGCCCTCCGACTTACATGCGCTGCGAAACGAACTCGATGATCTGGCCTCAGGTCTCGGCTTCGCAGCGATTGGCGTCGCTCACCTCGAGCTCGCCGAGGACGAAGCCCACTTGCTGCGCTGGCTCGAAGAAGGCCGACATGGCGACATGTATTTCATGGCTCGCCACGGCACCCGACGCTCGCGACCCGCGGATCTCAAGCCGGGCACCGTCTGCGCCATCAGCGTTCGACTCGATTACTGGCCGAGCGAGGCCGCAGATGCCGAAACGGTGCTCAACGCGCCGGAGCTCGGCTACGTCTCGCGTTACGCACTGGGTCGCGATTACCACAAGATTTTGCGCAACGCGTTGCAAGATTTCGCAGATCGAATCGCAGCAAAGATCGGCCCCTTCGGATATCGCGTATTCGTCGACTCAGGTCCCGTGCTCGAAAAAGCCTTAGCGCGTAACGCCGGGCTCGGTTGGATCGGCAAACACACCAATCTCATCAACAAAGACGCCGGGTCGTGGTTTTTTTTAGGCGAGATTTACACCGACCTGCCGCTCCCCATCGATCCGCCCACCGGCGCACATTGCGGCACCTGCGAGGCCTGCATTCCGGCTTGTCCCACCGGCGCAATCACGGCGCCTTGGCAACTCGATGCGCGGCGCTGTATCTCTTATCTCACTATCGAGCTAAAGGGCTCGATCCCCGAACCCTTACGACCCCTCATCGGCAATCGCATCTATGGCTGCGACGACTGTCAGCTCGTCTGTCCCTGGAATAAGTTCGCACAGGCTGCATCGCATCCGGATCTCAAAGCCGTTCGTCACGGCCTCGATCAAGCACCGCTCGCCGAACTTTTTCTTTGGACCGCCGAAGAA
This sequence comes from Steroidobacteraceae bacterium, assembly GCA_044235605.1. Taxonomy (GTDB): domain Bacteria; phylum Pseudomonadota; class Gammaproteobacteria; order Steroidobacterales; family Steroidobacteraceae; genus UBA964. The sequence continues at coordinate 970 of JBIIHO010000087.1, forward strand.
TTCGAATTACGGCTGCGAGGCTCGGCGATTCGCCGCATCGGACACGAGCGCTGGCTGCGCAACATTGCCGTCGCCCTCGGCAACGGGCCAGCTGAGGGTGCCTCAGCAGATCACGCTCGCGCGGTACTGCGTCAGCGCGCACAGGACCCTTCGCCGCTCGTACGCGAGCACGTTGAGTGGGCACTTAATCGACTGAATGACCGGACTCAAACCGAGCCGAGCTAAAGACGGGTGCAGCGCTTATTGTCGATGAGACGCGCCTTTCCGAGGCGCGCTGAGCCCAGCACGACGAGATCACTTTCAGAGATGCCCGGCTTGCGTAGCGTGTGTACGCTCGCCACGGTGAAGTAATCGACGGTGAAGCCGTCCTCGCGCAGAGCTGCGCGCGACTTCGACTCGAGCTGCATGATCTCCGACAATGACCCCGCACCCATCTCGATCGCTTCGGCTACCTTGCATAACTCTTCGTAAACACGCGGCGCGAGTCGACGCTCCTCTTCGGTGAGGTACTGATTGCGCGAACTCATCGCCAAACCATCGGCCGTTCGTACCGTTGGCGCTGCCACCACATTGATCGGCATCTTGAGCTCTTCGACCATCCGACGAACGACCACGAGCTGCTGAAAATCTTTCTCGCCGAGCACGGCGATATCCGGCTGCACGATATTGAAAAGACGATTGATCACGCTGACGAGCGCTTCGAAGTGACCCGGTCGAACCGCACCGCAGAGGATGTCGGTGTAACCCGGCACCTCGATGTGCACCGAGTTGAGTAATCCGTGCGGATAGATCTCGTGCGGATAGGGCCGATAAAGCAGATCGCAATTGACGGACTTGAGCAGCTGCTCGTCCCGCTCGGGCGTGCGCGGGTGATGATCGAAATCGTCGTTCGGTCCGAATTGCATCGGACTCTCGAAGGCGCTGACGATGTAGTGACGCGTGACCTTTCGAGCGAGCCGACAAAGTCCAAGATGTCCGTCATGAAGATTGCCCATGGTCGGCACGTAACCGACCTTGCGGCCGGCCGCCCGCCACTCCTTAACCTTCTCCCGAACCTCGGCGATCGTCGTCGCTACCTGCATATTCATGGGATGTTAACTGAATTTCGACCGAGATGCGGTCGATCCGGGCGCGAGCCCGCGGGTCGGCCACCCGCGAGGTCAGATGACCGCGTGTCGAAGCGGGTTGAAGTAGAGCTTGCCCCGCTTCATACGCCGAACTGCGCCCAGCAGCTCTTCGTAATCGGCATCGTTCGAGGTCGGGTCGATGGCCGCTGCATTGACGATGAGCAACGGGGCCGCATCGTAATCATGGAAGAACCGGGAATAGGCCTCGTTCAAGCGCTCGAGGTAAGCCCGCTCGATTAGCTGCTCGGCCTTGATGCCCCGGCGACTGATGCGCTGCAACAGGATGTCGACCGGCGCCTGCAAAAAAATCACCAAGTCGGGCTTGGGCGGATCGATGACGACTCGGGAATAGATTTGGTCATAGAGACCATACTCCGCTTCATCGAGAGTCACCCTCGCGAACAAACGATCTTTCTCCAGCAGATAATCGGAGACTCTGATCGAGGAGAAAAGATCTTCCTGCCGAAAGGCAGCGAGTTGCTGAACGCGTTGAAAAAGAAAATGCAGCTGGGCGGGTAACGCCGCCCCTACCGGGTCTCGGTAAAAACGCTCAAGGAAAGGATTCGACTCCGCCTGCTCAAGGATCAGATCGGCAGAGAGCGTTTCGGCGAGACGTCGAGCAAGCGAGGTTTTGCCGACGCCAATGGGGCCTTCGATGACGATGTAACGTTGAGGGACCGGTTCCGTCATGTTCAGTCGAGTCGCTCGATGCCTCGATCGGCCACTCGGGCCGCAAGTTCGACCACCCTGCCCATTCCTGGAATGTACAGCTGCGGCGCGATGTCCCGAAGAGGATACAGAACGAAATCACGCTCCGGTATCCCGACGTGCGGCAGCGTCAGTTCGTGAGTCGTCAGCCTCTGCTCACCGTGTACCAAAAGATCGAGATCGATTTCTCTGGGTCCCCATCGAACCCGCGTCTCAGCACGTCCGAGTTGCCGCTCGAGTGCTCGAAGCGCCTGTAAAAAATCGAGAGGGGGCTGACGCGTCACCACCCCGGCGACGGCGTTGATGAACGCACCCTGCTCGACTGGCCCGAAGGGCACGGTCCGGTAATGCGGCGAGGTCAGGATAAGTCGAGTGTCGGGGAACGAACCGATGGCCTCAATGGCGCGACGAAGAAAGCCTCGTGAGTCGCCAAGATTGCTGCCTAGACCCACATATGCGGGCTGCCACAGAGCGCGCTGCGACATCACCGCCTCGAAACTCAGCCGCCGCCCGGTCCGCCGCGACCTCGACGACGACCCCCACGGCGGCGTCGGCTATTGCGTCCGCTCGACGAGCCGCGACCCTCGGCGCCTCCGTTCGTTCGACCGATGGCTTCGCTCATCGTCGCACGTTGCTCGGGCGTGGCCGCTTGCAAATTGGTCCACCACTCGACGATGGCCTTGTCTGCCATGCCGAACTCAGCGCGCAGTTGAAGTAAATCGAAGGCAGCACGAAATCTTGGATGCTCGAGCGTGCGCAGCGCACGGCGGCCTCGCGGCACCTCGAGACGCGGCTGCAACGCGAACATGTCGCGCATACCCAAAATGAAGCGACGGTGCACGGCAACCCGCGAGTAGATATCGCGTACGGCGACGTCGACCGCATCGAGAATGGTCGAAATCTCATGCCACTCGGCGCGCGGACGCTTTTCGATAGCGAGCCCGATCGGTCCGTAGAGCAACAGCGCAAAAAGAAATGATGGCGTGACAGGACGATCGGCGCGTACACGCGCATCGGTATTGATCAGGCCCTGAATGAGCATGCGCTCGGGCGCACTACCCGGATGCTTACGCGCGAAGGCGGCAACGCCGGGTAATAATTCGTCGAGCAAGCCGCGTTCGAGCAGCACTCGATAACTCTCGGCGCCGTGCCCGGTAAGGAACAGCTTGAGCGTTTCGTCAAAGAGGCGCGCCGGCGGAACACCAGCCAGCAAACCGCTCAATTTTGCGATGGGCTCCGCAGTAGCCGGTTCGATCTCAAAACCGAGCTTGGCCTGAAAACGCGCCGCACGCAGCATACGGACGGGATCTTCGCGATAACGCGTCTCGGGATCACCAATGAGACGAAGGCGACGAGCTTTGACGTCTTCGAAGCCTTGGCAGTAATCCCAAACCGAAAAATCGGCGATGTTGTAATAGAGCGCGTTGCAGGTGAAGTCGCGACGCCAGATGTCATCATCGATGGTGCCATAGACGTTGTCGCGAAGAATGCGGCCACTCTGATCGACGACACGCTCGAGCGACTCATCAAAATCGTGAACGTCACGCGAGTCTTCGAGCACCATGGTCTCCTCGGACTCGAGTGGCGCCTCATCGAGGGCTACATCTTCTAATGATGCGTCTTCGAGCGTTACATCTTCCGGCACAAGCTCATCACCCTGCGGTGGCGCACCTGAGGCACGAAACGTCGCCACTTCGATGATCTCGCGACCAAAGAAAACATGCGCGAGTCGAAATCGACGACCGACGAGACGGCAGTTTCTGAAGAGGCGCTTGACCTGCTCGGGCAGGGCGTTGGTCGCGACGTCGAAGTCCTTAGGCTCGAGGCCGAGCGTGAGGTCGCGTACACAACCACCGACGAGATAGGCATCGAACCCTGCCTCTCGCAGACGATAGAGGACGCGAAGCGCTTCGGGGGCAATCTTCGAGCGCGAAATCGGATGCGAGTCGCGCGGGATGATACGAGCTAGACGGGGAACGGCCTCAGACGAGGCGTGTGGGGAATTCAATGCTGTGATGTCCGCTGAGAAATACAGGCCGCTTGAGCAATTAGGGCGGGGGCATATAATACCGTGCCTTCCCGGCCTGTACTCCGGTACCCCGCTCCTTTCGTCTAGAGGCCCAGGACATAGCCCTCTCAAGGCTGTAACACGGGTTCGAATCCCGTAAGGAGCGCCATCCGATCATGGATCACAGTCGCCTCAAAGACATCCTCGCCAGCCCTAGCTATCGCCTCGCAGAAGACGACGGCGATTTCCTAGAGAGCGACCATGCAAGGGCTATTCGGCTCGCCCTAGAGTTCGATCGCGCCGACACCTATTTGCGCGCCTACGGCATCGAGAGCACGGTCGTCGCCTTTGGCAGCGCTCGCATCCCCTCCCCTGAAACGCCGGGCGCCACAGTCGAGCAACGGCGTTTTTACGAGGAGGCACGTCGCTTCGGCTATGAAATCAGTCGTGGCGCCAAGCACACGCCGGGCTGTCATCGCCTCGTCGTCGCGACGGGCGGCGGACCCGGCCTCATGGAAGCGGCGAATCGGGGCGCGAGCGAGGCTGGCGCGCCAACCATCGGTTTCAATATTCGCTTGCCGCACGAGCAGTTTCCGAACCCCTACATCACACCGGGACTGGCATTTCAGTTTCGTTACTTTGCGCTGCGCAAAATGCATTTTATGTTCAGAGCTCGCGCGCTCGTTGCGCTGCCCGGCGGATTCGGCACGCTCGATGAAGTTTACGAAGCGCTCAATCTGGTGGCGACGCGCACGATCTCTCCGATTCCGATCGTGCTGGTAGGACGAAAATATTGGGATACCGTGCTGCCGCTCGATGCCTTAGTTGCTGATGGCTACATCGCGCCTGAAGATCGCCAGCTCGTTCATTACACAGAATCTGGCGCCGAGGCCGCCGCCTACGTGTTGGCGCGTTGCGGCTGCGCCGACGAACCGTCGGCCTGAGTCAGCGCGGGGCCATCCGAATCGCGCCATCGAGTCGGACGCAGGCGCCGTTGAGATAACTGATCTCAATCATCGACAGCGCGAGCGCGGCATATTCCTCGGGCAAACCGAGTCGCTTCGGATGCGGCACCGTCGCTGCCAAGGCGTCGGTGACTTTCGTCGGCAGTCCCGCGAGCAACGGCGTCGCAAAGATTCCTGGCAGAATCGTGTTGACGCGAATGGCTTCGTTCATGAGGTCGCGCGCAATCGGCAAGGTCATCCCCGAAATCGCAGCCTTCGAAGCAGAGTACGCAGCCTGACCGATCTGCCCGTCTTCGGCCGCGACCGACGACGTATTGATGATCGCTCCGCGATCACCCTCGGGCAGCACGGGCAGGGCCAGCATTCCCGCCGCCGATTTGGCGATACAACGAAACGTACCGATCAAATTGATTTGGATGGCGCGCTCGAAGTCGGCCATCGGAAAATGCCGAGTCTCACCGCTCTCACGATCGCGAAACGCCGTCTTGAAGCCGTTGGCGATGCCGGCGCAGTTCACGAGGACGCGCTCCTGACTATGAGCCGCACGAGCTTTCGCAAAACCCTCCTCGACGCTCGCCTCATTCGTCACGTCGACCTTACAGAAAAGACCTTTGATCTCGCGCGCGACCACCTCACCGCGCTCGGCCGATAGGTCGAAAATGGCGACCCGTACGCCGCGTGCGGCGAGTGCGCGAGCCGTCGCCTCGCCCAAACCGGATGCGGCGCCCGTCACGATGGCAGAGAGGGAAGAGTCGAGTTTCATGTTGAGCGAACCTTATAAATCAATATGAACGTGGCAAGCCAAGCTCGTGCTCGGCGATATACGACAGAATGAGATTCGTCGAGATCGGCGCCACCTGATATAGCCTCGTCTCTCGAAACTTTCGCTCGACGTCGTACTCGGCTGCAAATCCGAACCCGCCGTGAGTCTGCAAACACGCGTTACCCGCCTCCCAAGACGCTTTGGCCGCGAGGTACTTGGCCATGTTGGCCTCGGCCCCACAGGGTTGTTTGGCATCGTAAAGCTCGCAGGCCTTGAATCGCATGAGGCTTGCCGCCTCGGTCTCGATGTAACTTTCGGCGATCGGAAATTGCACGCCTTGGTTCTTGCCGATTGGTCGATCAAACACGATGCGCTCATTGGCATACTTCGTCGCGCGTTCGACGAACCAATAGGCATCGCCGATGCACTCGGCGGCGATCAGTACTCGCTCGGCGTTGAGCCCATCGAGAATATATTTGAATCCCTTAC
>JBIIHO010000088.1:0-6932 GCA_044235605.1 Steroidobacteraceae bacterium
TGGCCTGGATTCTTGGCCATAACCTCATCGATCGCCTTTTCGATCGCGCCCGTGTCGGTGATCTGACGCAGACCCTTTTGCTCGATGATGGCGTCGGCGCTCTCGCCGCTCGCCCACATCGCCTCGAACACGTCTTTGGCGATCTTTCCCGAGATGGTTGCATCGACGATGCGGGTGACGAGACCCGCGAGCGCTTCGGCATTAACCTTGGAATCGTTGATCTCGAGGTTGTCCTTGTTGAGAAAGGCCGCGAGATCGCCCATGACCCAGTTCGCGCACAACTTGGGATCGCGTCCGACTCGGCGCACGACGTCTTCGTAGAACGCGCCGAGCTCTCGGCTCGCCGTGAGTACACCCGCGTCATATTCGGACAGTCCGTAGTCGCGTACGAAGCGCGCCGCTTTTTCATCGGGCAGCTCCGGAAGCGAAGCCTTGACCGACGCGACGAACGATTCGTCGATCACGAGCGGTAGCAAGTCGGGATCGGGGAAGTATCGGTAGTCGTTGGCCTCTTCTTTAGAACGCATGGAACGCGTCTCGCCCTTGTCGGGGTCGTAGAGACGGGTTTCTTGCACCACCTTACCGCCCGACTCGAGCAGCTCGATCTGGCGCTCGACTTCGTAGTTGATGGCTTTCTCGACGAAGCGGAAGGAGTTGAGGTTCTTGATCTCAGCGCGCGTACCGAACTTGTCGCTACCCTTGGGTCGGACCGAGACGTTCGCATCGCAACGGAACGAACCTTCCTGCATGTTGCCATCGCAGATATCGAGGTAGCGCACGAGCGTGTGCACTTTTTTCATGTACGCCACAGCCTCTTTGGCCGAGCGCATATCTGGCTCACTCACGATCTCGATGAGCGGCGTCCCCGCGCGATTAAGATCGATACCGCTCATGCCCGGCATGCCTTCGTGCAGGGACTTACCCGCGTCTTCCTCGAGGTGTGCACGCGTAATGCCCACGCGCTTGCGGGTGCCGTCATCGAGTACGACATCGAGAAAGCCCTGCGCCACGACCGGCAGTTCGTACTGACTGATCTGATAACCCTTCGGCAGATCGGGATAAAAATAATTCTTACGGGCAAACACCGAGTGCGGCGCGATGCGCGCACCGATGGCGAGACCGAAACGCACGGCCATACGTACGGCATCGCCGTTGAGTACCGGCAACACGCCCGGATAGCCAAGATCGACGAGGTTCGCCTGAGTGTTGGGCTCGGCGCCATAGGCCGTGGCAGAACCCGAAAAAATCTTCGAGCGCGTGGCGAGCTGCGCGTGGATCTCAAGACCGATGACGGTTTCCCATTCCATGGTGGATCCTCAGGCGAACGCCGACGGCGTCTTGAGATGCCAATCGGTTTCCTGCTGATAACGATGCGCCGCATTGAGCATGCGCGCCTCGGAGAAATGCGGGCCGACGATCTGCAAGCCTATCGGCAAACCGTCTACGAACCCGCAAGGAATCGACATGCCGGGTAGTCCCGCGAGGTTCGCACCAATGGTGTAGATGTCGTTGAGATACATGGTGATCGGATCGTCGCACTTCGCGCCGATTCGGAACGCCGGCGTCGGCGTGGTCGGACCGACGAGCAGATCGCATTCTTTGAAAGCACGGGCGAAATCGGCACTGATGAGCTGCCGAACGCGCTGTGCCTTAAGGTAATAAGCGTCGTAGTAGCCTGCAGAGAGCACGTAGGTGCCGGTCATGATGCGACGCTTCACCTCGGCGCCGAATCCCTCACCGCGCGAGCGGCAATAGAGATCGAGCAAATTCTTTGGCGAGTCGCAGCGATGACCAAAGCGCACGCCGTCGAAGCGCGCGAGATTGGACGAACACTCGGCTGGCGCGACCACGTAATAGGTGGGCACGGACAGCGGCAGATTGGGGCAGCTCACTTCGCGAACCTTGGCGCCGAGTTTTTCGTAGACGGCGATGGCATCGCGAATGCGCTGCTCGCAAGCGGCATCGAGTCCCTTGTCAAAGAACTCGCGCACGAGACCGATGGTGAGTCCTTGCAGGGGGTCGCCGAGCGTGGCGGTGTAATCGGGAACCGGCGAGTCGACGCTGGTCGAATCACGCGGATCGAAACCCGACATCGGCCCGAGCAACAGCGCGGCGTCCTCGGCACTGACCGTGATGAGTCCCGCCTGATCGAGGCTCGAGGCAAAGGCAATCATGCCGTAGCGACTGCAGCGTCCGTAGGTCGGCTTGATACCCGTCACACCGCAGAGTGCTGCGGGCTGACGAATGGAGCCGCCCGTGTCGGTCGCGGTTGCCGCGGGCACGATGCGCGCCGCGACGGACGCGGCGGAACCACCCGAGGAGCCGCCTGGAACCATTTGGGTATCCCAGGGATTGCGAACCGGCCCGAAGTAACTCGTCTCGTTGGAAGAGCCCATGGCGAACTCATCCATGTTGAGCTTCCCAAGCATGACCGTGCCGGCAGCGCGCAGACCCGAGACGATGGTTGCGTCGTAAGGGGAGACAAAGTTGCCGAGCATCTTGGAGCCGCAAGTCGTGAGCACGCCTTCGGTGCAGAAGATGTCCTTATGACCAATCGGGACGCCCGTCAGGCGACCGGCACGTCCAGCCGATCGAGCGGCATCGGCCTCGGCAGCCGCCTTGAGAGCGGCCTCGCCGGTCACCGTGATGAAGGCGTTGAGCGAGGGCTGAGCTGCGGCGATCCGCTCGAGATAGGCACGTGTGAGCTCGACGCTCGAAAACTTACCCTCGGCAAGGCCGCGGGCCAGCGCCGCTACGGTCGGAGCCGGGGCACTCATTCGATCACCTTGGGCACGAGGTAGAGACCCGCTTCGACCTTCGGCGCGTTCTGCTGGTACGTGTCGCGGCGGTTGATCTCGGTAACCTCGTCGGCTCGCAAGCGCTGCGCCAACCCGGGCATGGGATGCGCCATCGGGTCGATGCCGGCCGTCGGGGCCTTATCGAGCTCGCCGACGAAGGCGAAGATCTTGGAGAGAGAGTCGACGTAGACCGGGATCTCGGCCTCGGTCAACTCAAGGCGCGCAAGGCGCGCGATGTTTTCGATGTCTGCGCGGGTGAGGCTCATAAGAGGCTCGGAATCATACCATCGTTGCCTTGTCGAAGGGCTCGCAGGTTGTTAAATTGCAAGCCTTTTCCCAGCCCTTTCCCCACCCCGAGCTCCGGTAACCCACGATGTTCAAACGTCTTCGCGGCTACTTCTCCAGCGACATCTCCATCGACCTCGGGACAGCCAACACGCTGATCTACGTCCGCGATCGGGGCATCGTCCTCAATGAGCCCTCGGTCGTCGCGGTTCAAGACGATTACAGCCGGGGCGGAAAGGTCATCGTCGCCGTAGGCGCCGAGGCCAAGAACATGCTCGGACGAACGCCCGGCAACATCACGGCCGTTCGTCCCATGAAAGACGGCGTCATCGCCGACTTCACCTTCACCGAGAAGATGCTTCAGTACTTCATCGCGAAGGTGCACGACAATCGTCTGCTCAAACCCTCGCCGCGCGTGCTCGTGTGCGTGCCCGTCGGTTCTACACAGGTTGAGCGTCGCGCCATCCGCGAATCTGCTGAAGGCGCCGGCGCGCGCACCGTCGCCATCGTGAGCGAACCGATGGCCGCTGCCGTCGGTGCAGGCTTGCCCGTTCAAGAAGCTCGCGGTTCGATGGTGCTCGACATCGGCGGCGGCACGTCCGAAGTTGCCGTCATCTCGCTCAATGGCATCGTTTATGCGCAGTCCGCACGCATCGGTGGCGATCGCTTCGATGACGCCATCATCAACTACGTGCGACGCAACTACGGCATCCTCATCGGCGAAACGACGGCCGAGCGAATCAAGATCGAGATCGGCTCGGCCTATCCGGGCCAAACGGTGCGCGAAATTTCGGTCAAAGGTCGCAATCTCTCGGAGGGCGTACCGCGTAGCTTCACGCTCAACAGCAACGAAATTCTCGAAGCGCTGCAAGAACCGCTTCAAGGTATCGTCAGTGCGGTCAAACAAGCGCTCGAACAAACGCCTCCGGAGCTCGGCTCCGACGTCGCCGAACGTGGCATCGTCGTCACGGGCGGTGGCGCTTTGCTGCGCGACATCGACAAACTCATCACCGAGGAAACCGGCGTACCCGTGGTTATCGCCGAAGATCCGCTCACCTGCGTCGCGCGAGGCGGTGGTCGCATCCTCGAACTGATGGACGAGCTCGGCCCCGGCAACTTCGGGCTTGAGTAACGCGGCTAGCAGCCGGAACATTCATCAACGCGGCACCCCAGCGGGGCTGCGCTTCTTCTCCTACGCCGTTTTGGCGCTTGCCATTATGTGGCTTGATCAGCGTGGCGGCTGGCTCGATACGGTGCGCTTCGGACTCTCGGCGGTCGCGTATCCCCTCCGCATCGCGCTCGAGTCGCCCATCACGGCTTGGGAGTGGACGCGCGATAACTTCGCTGCGCGAGCTGCGTTGCAGGAAGAAAATCGCCAGCTGCGCGAACAGGTGCGAGCGCTCGAGCTACTTGCGATGCGTCGCGCCGATCTCGAACTCGAGAATCGCGAGCTGCGTAATCTTCAGGCGTCCTCTGCCGACGTCGCTCAAAAATATTTGAGTGCACGCATCATCGCCACCGACAACAGTCGCGCGCGTCAGCGTTACACCGTCGATCGTGGTGCCGTGCATCAAATCACCAAGGGGCAAACGGTCATCGCCGGCGGCGGACTCGTGGGACAAGCCCTGCGCGTCGGGCCGTGGAGCACCGAGATCATCCTGCTCTCCGATCCCGAACACGCGGTTCCAGTCCAAATCGCGCGCACTGGCCAACGGACCCTCGCGCTAGGCACGGGACGCGAAGGCGTCCTCGCGCTCCCTCTGCTTCCGCTACAAACGGATATTCGCGAGGGCGATTTGCTCGTCACCTCGGGGCTAGGCGGCGTGTTTCCGGCAGGTTATCCCGTCGCGAAAGTGAGCCAAGTCCGCCGGGACGGCGCATCACCGCTTGCGCAAGTCGACGCGAAGATGACGGCCGCACTCGATCGAGATCGTCTCGTCGCATTCATTTGGTTCGATACTTCACACCCCTCAGCGCCGGCCGAGGCCGCCCGAGCCAGCGAGCCTCCTCGAGTCAGCGAGGCCCCCCGATGATCGGTGCCACCGCTCGTAGCAGACTGATCTTCTCGACGCTCGCAGCCTTCGTACTGCAGGTGGTGCCGCTGCCTTGGTGGCTCGCCGTAGTCCGCCCGCCCTTCGCGGTGATCGTCGTGATCTTCTGGTCTCTGATCGCGCCGCGCATCGGCGGTATCGGCCTCGCATTTCTCGTAGGTCTCGCGCTCGATATCTATCGCGGCGTCATCTTCGGTCAACACGCCCTCGCGCTCTCATTCGTCGCATACGTGGCGATCCGGCAGCATCTCATCGTCAGAAACAAATCGCTCTTCGAGCAGACGCTTTTTGCAGCCGGGTTGTTGTTCGCATTCGAAGCCATCACCTGGGCCGTCGATGGCTGGACGGGTAACGCGACGGGTGGTTGGACTCGGTGGCTACCCGTCATCACCGGCGCACTGATTTGGCCGCTGACCTCGGACTGGCAGGCGAGCGAAAATCGCGCCCGTCGTTGACGAGCCGCTACGGAACGCCCTCCACAATGAGCACCCGCGGACGAATCAAAGATTTCTGGAAAGAACAGCGAATCTTCGAGCAGCGCGCCCTCGCCGCTTCGATCATCGTGAGCGCCTTGGCTGTGGTGCTATTCGGTCGGTTGATCTGGCTACAGGTCGTGAAATACGACGAGTACACCGATCTTGCGCAAGGTAACCGTGTGCGTATCGAGCCGCAGCCTGCTCCTCGCGGCATCATCTACGACCGCAACGGTGAGATCCTCGCTGAAAACAAGCCCGCCTATCAGCTCGAACTCGTCCCGGAGGAAGTCCCGAACCTCGACGCGACGCTTCGGGGACTCGTCAAAATCAATCTCATCGAAAGCGATGATCTTGACGATGTTCGTCGTACCGTTCGCTCACGTCGACCCTTCGATAGCGTTCCGATCCGGCTCTTCCTTAATGACGACGACATGGCGCGCTTCGCCGTCAATCGACACGACTTTCCGGGCGTTGATATCCGCACCCGGCTCGCAAGGAGCTATCCGCACGGCGAGATCGCCGTGCATGCCCTCGGATACGTCGGCTCAATTTCTGCCAGCGACCTCGAGCGTATCGACCGCGAGCAATATGCGGGCAGCTCCACCATCGGTAAGGTGGGCGTAGAAGCGGCTTTCGAAGACGTCTTACGCGGTCGAAATGGTCGACGCGAAATCATGGTGAACGCCCGCGGTCGCTCGGTCGAGAAAGCTGGCGGTCTCGAAGCCATGCGCGACACTATTCCGGGCGATCCCGGCAACGATTTATTGCTCACGCTCGATCTCGAAGTGCAGCGTGTCGCGGAAAACTTAGTGCGCGATAAGCGAGCCGCTATCGTCGCTCTCGATCCGAACAATGGCGATGTCCTCGCTCTCGTCAGTCGGCCGGGGTTCGACCCGAACATGTTTGCGCGCGGGCTAACCCGTGCGGAGTTTCGGGCGCTCAATGAAAACCCGGATCGTCCGCTTTTCAATCGGGCGCTGAGAGGCACCTATCCACCGGGTTCGACGATCAAGCCCGTCGTCGCGCTCGCAGGCCTCACCTACGGCGTCACCGACCCACTCGCACCCCACTACTGCGTCGGCTACTTCTCATTACCTGGCAGCAGTCACCGATTCCGCGACTGGAAGCCCAAGGGTCACGGGCCCACGGACATGCGCAGCGCGATCGCTCAATCCTGCGACACCTACTTCTATGACATGTCGACTCGACTCGGGGTGCGACGTCTGCACGACTTCCTCGCTGAGTTCGGCCTTGGCGAACCGACGGGCATCGACGTCGGTGGCGAGAAGGCAGGTATCCTCCCCTCACCCGAGTGGAAGCAA
>JBIIHO010000089.1:0-6876 GCA_044235605.1 Steroidobacteraceae bacterium
TGAACCGTTGACGAGGAGATTCGGGACGCGCGAGGGCATCACCCGAGGCTCGGTCAGCGACTCGTCGTAGTTCGGAACGAAGTCGACGGTTTCGCGATCGATGTCGGCGAGCAACTCTCCCGCCATGCGCGACATGCGCACTTCGGTGTAACGCATGGCCGCCGGCATGTCGCCATCGACCGATCCGAAGTTGCCCTGGCCATCGACGAGCAGGTAGCGCATCGAGAAGGGCTGTGCCATGCGAACGATGGCGTCGTAGACCGCGGAGTCACCGTGCGGGTGGTACTTACCGATCACGTCACCGACCACGCGCGCGGACTTTTTGTAGGGCTTGTTGTATTCGTTTCCGAGCTCGCGCATGGCAAAAAGCACGCGGCGATGCACCGGCTTGAGGCCGTCCCTGACGTCGGGTAACGCGCGCCCGACGATTACGCTCATGGCGTAATCGAGGTAGGACTGACGCATCTCGTCTTCGAGGTTTACGGGCAGGACTTCTCGGGCGATTTCGCTCATTCGACGGTCGCTAATATCATTCGAAAACGAGTGCGAAATAGTAACATAGACCACCCACAGAATGTGGCTGAACCGAGCCTCCCATGAACCCATCCCACGCCGCCCAATCCGCAGGCTCTCAGGTCGACGAGGCAGAGCTCGCAAAGTTTGAGGCCATTGCCCACCGCTTCTGGGATCCCGAGGGCGAGTTCGGGACGCTCCATACCCTTAATCCCGCGCGCATGAGCTTCATCACCGAGCGCGTTTCTTTGCGTGGTACGAACGGCGGCGCCCGCGCTGCCGATGTCGGCTGCGGGGGCGGATTGCTTGCCGAGGCCCTCGCCCGCGCCGGTGCAGAGGTCACGGCCATAGATCTCGCCCCTTCGATGATCGAGGTCGCCAAATTGCACGCGGCCGGTGAGCGATTACGTATCGACTACCGCGTGCAATCAGTCGAGGCTCTTGCGACAGAAGCTGCGGGCAGCTTCGATGTCGTCACCTGCATGGAAATGATCGAGCACCTTCCAGACCCTGGCCCAGTCATCCATTCCCTGTCGCGACTGCTGAAGCCCAAAGGCTCATTGTTCGTATCGACGCTCAACCGTAACTTCCGATCGTTCATGCTGGCGATTGTCGGAGCGGAATATGTGACCGGCCTAGTGCCGCGAGGTACTCACGAGTATGAGCGAATGATCCGTCCCTCCGAGCTCGCTCGATGGGCGCGCGAAGCAAATCTCGTCGTGGACGAGTTCGGCGGCCTCGAATACAACCCAGTCACTCGATCCGCACGACTGACGAGCGACGTCTCCGTCAATTATCTCGCGCACCTTCGACGAGCGGACTCGGTAAAGTGACCGAGGTCACCGGGATGACCACTGCCTCTTTCGGGGCAGATCGTGACTGGTTGCTGCGGTTCTGCCCATCCGAATCGCTTCGATCTCTCAATGCGCTTTTTGAAGTCGAACGCGAAGTCACGGGAAGCTTGAAGCCGGGCCTGGAACATTCCGTCGCTCACGCACGTCTCGAGTGGTGGAGCGACGAGCTCAGCCGCCTTGCGCAAGGATCGCCGCGACATCCCGCAACGCGAGTGTTGGCCTCAATGGCGATCGAGGGCGGCACCACGCCCCCCGATCTCACGCCGCTGATCGAACATGTACAAGTTGACCTTGCTTGCGTCGCTTTCCTCTCCCGCGCCGAACTCGATGAGCATCTGGAATCTTGGGGGAAAAGTATCTTCAGGGCTGCCTCCCAACTCGACCACAGCCATTCGACACCCGAATTTAAATCGGTATCGACTCGCGCCGCCTCGGAACGTCTGGCCGCCGCGGCGGGAAAGCTCGTACGCGAACTCGAACTTCTGCGCGATTTCTCATCTCATGCTGTCGTCGGTCGAATCTACGTGCCACTCGGCGATCCACCCGAGCCTCATTCGCGCTGGGCGGCACGTCCCCTCGGCGAAAGCGAAGCCTCGGCGCTCTCACACCGGCGCGAAACAATCCGTCGACAACTCAAGAACATCGCTGCTGACATCTCATCCTCCGACCGTCCCGCGCTTCGGGTCCCCATGCTGTGGATGTCTTTTGCAGCCTCCGACGATCACGGCAATCCTGCCCTTCTTTCGCCTCTGCGGCGTACCATCGCGGCGTGGCGCGGCGCATTTGCGCTTTCGCGTGGCCGCCTACCTGACGAGCTGACCTGAGGACCGACGACGAATGCTCACGGACAACCCGAAAGACTTCGACCCGCGTCGAGTCGCGATTACCGATCACGAACTCACCGGGCGCGTCATCGCGATCACCGGACCGACGGCAGGCATCGGACACGCCCTGGCTCTCGAGTGTGCCAGGCGCGGCGCGGAGGTGGTTCTGATCGGTCGTAACATCAAAAAGCTGGAATCCGTACACGCAGAAATCTCGGCACTCAAAACCTACGGCGGCGAGGTCGTGCCCGAGGCATGTATCGCACCGCTCGATCTCGAGCGAGCTGTTGCCGGCGACTACGACGCCATTGCCAATGCGGTCATGCAACGTTGGGGACGACTTGATGGCCTAGTCCTCAACGCCGCACTTCTTGGCGTTCTCGCACCCATCGAAGACTACGACGTGCCAACTTGGGTCAAGGTCATGCACGTCAACGTCACCGCGAACTTCGCGCTGACCCAGACGCTCTTGCCTTCGATGCGTGCCTCGAAGGATGCCTCAGTACTTTTTCTCTCGAGCAGCGTCGGTCGACGAGGACGGGCGTACTGGGGCGCATACAGCGTCTCAAAATTTGCAGTCGAAGGTCTGATGCAGACGCTGGCCGACGAACTCGAAAAAACGACGGTCCGCGTCAACTCGATCAATCCAGGGCGTGCGCGGACCCATATGCGTCGTCAAGCTTTCCCGTCAGAGAATCTCGAGTCCTTGCCGCTCCCGGAAACATTGACCGGGCCCATGGTGGCGATGCTCGGGCCGCAAGCGCGAGGCGTTACAGGTCGGGCTCTGGAGGCTCAGTAACGCGATCAGGCACGACCTCAAGTACCTTCGCCTCTTCGGCAGTCAAGGTTCGAAAGTGTCCGCGTGCAAGATCTCGCGTCAGCGCCAAAGCACCTAAACCGGTGCGTTGTATACGACTGACGAGAGCCCCCTGGCGCTCGAACAACTGGCGGATATCTTTTCCGCTCGCTCCGACGGCCACGATTTGATACCAGCGATTGAGCCCCTCAGGCTCGGCATCCGACCCCTCGACCGACGTGACCTCGATCGTTCGTCCGTCATCGAGTTCGCCTCGAGCGAGACTTTCGAGTCTCGCCTCGTTCAACTCTCCTTTTATGCGGACCAGAAACTCCGTCGGCCAGCGCCTAACGAGACGTTGCAGACGCTCGGCGAGTGCACCATCTGTCGTGACGAGCTCGAGGCCACCGTCCACTCGCGGCATCGGAGATACCGCCAAAAATCGTCGGCCCGCTCTTCGCGGTAATCGGGTGTACAGACCTTCGGTGAGCGACTCGCCCGTAGATCGATGGCACAAGAACACCGTCGTTTCTTTACTGAGGCGGGACGCGTCACGGCTCTTGCGCACAACGCGGCCATCGACCCGCACCTCGTCGCGTCCGATGACTCTTGATCCTAACTCCGCCACTCTTCCGTTGACGGTGACACGACCGGCACGGATCCACTCCTCAGCTTCCCGACGGGACGCAAGCCCCGCTTGAGCCAACACTTTTTGAACGCGCTCTCCTTCGTGAGAAGGCTCCGATACACCCCCGCCACCACTAGACCGTGTGCGAGCGCCCGTCTTCGGGCGATCACGCCCTTTCATTGTCCTCGCCAGACCCCGCAACGACTTCCGATTCCGCATCGGGCGTCGTCTGATCGGAGGTCTCCGTCACATCGATCGTTTCCAGCGAGTCTTCGGTGGAGTCGGGTACCGGCAGCGTCAGCTGGGGGTTGAGATCCACCATCTGCTTGATCTCGGCGAGAGGCGGTAACTCGTCGATTGTCCGCAGACCAAAATAATCGAGGAAGCTGCGCGTGGTGCCTAACAACTCAGGATGTCCCGGCACATCACGATGGCCGACTACGCGAATCCACTCACGTTCCATCAGGGTCTTGACGATGTTTGGGTTAACCGCAACACCACGCACCGACTCAATTTCTGCGCGCGTGATCGGCTGGCGATAGGCGATGAGTGCGAGCGTCTCGAGTAAAGCGCGAGAGTACTTTTGCGGCCTTTCAGGCCAAAGACGGCTCACCTCGCGGGCGTAGCTTTGGCGAATTTGAATCCGCCAACCACTTGCCGTCTCGCGCAGCTCAATTCCGCGATCTTCAAAGTCCGCCGCAAGCGCCTCGAGACTCGTCTGAATCTGACCCTTGTCGGGGCGACCGTCCTCATCGAACAACTCGCCGATTTCATTGATCGACATAGGCTTGCCCGCCGCAAGCAACGACGCCTCGATCACGTTACGGATGTGGTGGTCGCTCATCAATTGTCCTTATCAGTTGTATTTTCTTCGGGCTCGCCCTCGACGATTCGAAGGTGCGGACCTTGCGCCGCACGCACGTGCAGTGGGCCGTACGGCTCCGTCTGCACGATTTCGATTAGTCCCTCTCGCATCAGCTCGAGGATTGCCACGAAGGTCACGGTGACGCCCATCCGACCCTCTTCGGGCTTGAAGAGCTTCATGAAATCGAGAAACGCTCCGCCATCGACGGCCGCGAGGACATCGGTCATACGCGCGCGGACCGACAAGCGTTCGCGCTGAACATGATGATGTTGGAACATCGCGGCACGCGAGACCACATCGCGGAATGCAAGAATCATCTCCTGCAGAGCGACCTGTGGCAGGCTCGACTGCGGACGACGGAAATCTGTCGCTGCGCTCGCCGCCCAGGTGTCACGTTCTTCGCGCGGCAACTGATCGATACTCTCCGCGGCCTGCTTGAATCGCTCGTACTCCTGCAAGCGACGCACGAGGTCGGCTCGCGGATCAGCCTCTTCGGAGATCACATCTCCCGATCTCGGCAACAGCATGCGCGATTTGATTTCTGCGAGCGTCGCTGCCATCAGCATGTACTCACCCGCGAGCTCGAGCTGAAGCTCTTGCATCAGCTCGATGTAGTTCATGTACTGCTTCGTGATATCCGCGAGTGGAATATCGAGGATGTCGAGATTCTGTCGACGAATCAGGTAGAGGAGCAGATCGAGAGGACCCTCGAAAGCCTCTAAAAAAACCTCGAGCGCTTGCGGCGGGATGTATAGATCGCGTGGCAGCTGCGTGACCGGCTCGCCCTGCACGAGCGCGAAAGGCATCTCGCCTTGCGCGGGCGGTGTCGCAGAGGACTCTGCGTCGCTTGGGGTGGGAACCAACTTGAGCTCCGGCTTCGCCATCTCAAACTCCCCGCAGGTGCATCGCGCTGCGAACCTCGTCCAGCGTTTCACGCGCCGCTTCTCGAGCCTTTTCGCTGCCCTCGATGAGTATCGCTCGGACAAGCTCGGGGTTTTCCTCGTACGGTGCCGCTCGCTCACGCATCGCCGTAGTCTCGGCAACGATGCGATCGACGAGTGGCTTCTTGCACTCGAGGCAACCGATGCCGGCACTCTTGCAACCGGCCGACGCCCAGCTTCGAGTGGTGTCATCCGAATAAATCCGGTGCAGCGACCAGACCGGACATTTCTCAGGATCGCCAGGATCGGACCGTCGAACACGAGCCGGGTCGGTCTGCATGGTCTTCAACTTGCGAGCGACCGAGTCCGGGTCTTCACGCAGGCCGAGAGTGTTACCGTAGGACTTCGACATCTTTCGACCGTCGATCCCCGGCAGTTTCGGCGTCGGCGTGAGTAGCACCTGCGGTTCCGGGAGAATCGACACGCTCGACCCCTCGAGATAACCCAACAAGCGCTCGCGATCGGCCACCGTGATACGGGTATTACTCTGGACGATCTCTCGAGCCTTCTCGAGCGACGTCGCGTCACCCGCCTCTTGATACTTGCGACGCAGATCGCGGTAAAGCTTGCTGTTGCGACTGCCGAGCTCCCCGATTGCCTTCTCGGCTTTTTCTTCGAAGCCGGTTTCGCGTCCAAAGAGATGATTGAATCGACGCGCAACTTCGCGCGTGATCTCCACGTGCGCAATTTGATCTTCACCCACAGGTACATAGCCTGCTCGGTACAGAAGGATGTCTGCGGACTGCAGTAGCGGATAGCCGAGGAACCCGTAGGTCGCGAGGTCTTTCTCCTGCAACTCGGCCTGCTGATCTTTGTAGGTCGGCACGCGCTCAAGCCACGAAAGGGGCGTAATCATCGAGAGAAGCAGATGAAGTTCCGCGTGCTCGGGCACATGAGACTGCACGAACAAGGTGGACACCCCGGGATTAAGCCCGGCGGCCAGCCAGTCGATCACCATCTCTCGGGTGTACTCCGGAAGCGTGCTGGTGTCTTCGTAGCCGGTGGTCAGTGCATGCCAGTCGGCGACAAAGAAAAAACAGGGATACTGGTACTGCAGATCGACCCAGTTGCGCAGTGCCCCATGGTAATTGCCGAGATGCAGCTGACCGGTGGGGCGCATCCCAGACAGCACGCGGTTAGTCTGAGGGTTAGTACCCACGACTCGCCTGCTTACATGAAGTAAATGTCATAAGCCCTTGATTTATATGATTTTAACGCTTCTGACCACCAAAATTACGGGTTCGAAGCGGTTCGCCGGTCTAGATTATAGCGATTGCGGGCGGTGAGACCGGTCAAAGTCCAAAAGGCTCGAGGCTACCCCGCCCCTGCCGAACGACCACCGGCGGTGTCGTGGCGAAATCCACCACGGTGGTCGGCTCGACGCCGCAGGACCCCCCGTCCAGCAACGCGTCGAGCTGAGACCCGAGACGCTCCTCGATTTCGTCGCCGTCGTTG
>JBIIHO010000184.1:0-4189 GCA_044235605.1 Steroidobacteraceae bacterium
GTCACGCAGTAAATTGCTCACCATGCGCACGACGGCCATGGTGGTGGACATTTCTTTGCCCTCAGCCTCGAGCGCAAACGCCGCATAGCTGTCGATCTGAGGAATGTGGATGCGCTCACCTTCCCGACGACGACGCGGCATCGGACCACCGAGCGCCCCTCGCCGATCGCGCAGATAACGCATTTCAGGGCTGTCGTCTGCAGGCTTGTAGAACCGAAGCTCCGACACCTCGGCATCGCTCAACGGCAAATTGAACCGATTACGGAACTCGAGCAAGGCTTCGATATCGAGCTTTTTTTCTTGATGGGCCGTCATGCGAGACTCGCCCGCACGTCCCATACCGTAACCCTTCTTGGTCTTGGCCAAGATGACCGTGGGCTGCCCTCGATGAGCCGCTGCCGCACTGAGCGCCGCATAGAGCTTGCGGAAGTCGTGGCCTCCCCGCTTCAGGGCGTCGATCTCCGCCAGCGACATGTGCGCCACGAGCGCGCGTAGCTCCGGATCGAGCGCAAAGAAATGCTCTTGGTTGTAGGCGCCGTCGTTCGCGCCTAGCGTCTGATACTGCCCGTCCACGGTCTTCGAGAAGGCGCGCAGCAAGGCGTGGTTGTGATCGCGTGCGAAGAGTGGATCCCAGTCTGATCCCCACAGCACCTTGATGACGTTCCAGCCTGCGCCTGTGAAGAGCGCCTCAAGCTCCTGAATGATTTGACCGTTCCCGCGAACGGGACCGTCGAGACGCTGCAAATTGCAGTTGATGATAAAGGTCAGATTGTCGAGTTTCTCGCGCGCCGCCAAAGTGAGCGCGCCGATCGACTCAGGCTCATCCATCTCGCCATCGCCGAAAATTCCCCAGACTCGACGGTCCTCGTTCTCGGCGAACCCTCGATGCGCGAGATATCTCAGAAAACGCGCCTGATAAATCGCATTGATCGGACCGATACCCATCGATCCCGTCGGGAATTGCCAAAAGTCCGGCATGAGCCACGGATGCGGATAAGAGCTGAGCCCGCCTCCGCCGACCTCTTGTCGATACTTCGCGAGCGTCTGCTCATCGAGTCGGCCTTCCAAGAATGCTCGCGCATACACGCCGGGCGCCGAGTGTGGCTGGAAGAAGACGAGATCGCCGCCGCCCGGCGCCTCGGGACCTTTGAAAAAATGATTGAAGCCCGCCTCGAAGATTTCCGCAGCGGAAGCATAGGTGGCCACATGACCGCCGAGCTCGCCGTAGGCCTTATTGGCCCGTACCACCATCGCGAGCGCATTCCATCGCATGATGGCGGTGAGACGCTCTTCCATGACCACATCACCCGGATGCACCGCCTGCTCATCGAGAGGAATGGTGTTCTGGTAGGCCGAATACGGCATGACATGAGCGACGACGCCCAACTGCTGGGCCTGTTGCTCGAGCTGCATGAGTAAAAAGAGCCCGCGATCACGACCACCCGCCGCGACGACCGCACGCAGCGCCTCCAACCATTCCGCGGTTTCCTGCGGATCGATATCTCTCGTCGGATCCATGCTCATGTAGACAGTCGATGATCTTTGAAGCGCTCTCGCAGTACGCTCTTTTGCATCTTTCCCGTGGCGCCCAGCGGAATAGCATCGACGAAGACCACGTCGTCGGGGATCTGCCACTTGGCGAGCTTACCCGTAAAGAATTCGATTAATTGCTCGCGATCGACCTCAGCTCCAGGCTTTTTGACCGCGACGAGCAAAGGTCGCTCATCCCACTTGGGATGCGGCACGGCGATACACGCCGCCATCGCCACCGCCGGATGAGCCATCGCAATATTCTCGACGTCGATCGAGCTGATCCATTCACCACCTGACTTGATGACGTCTTTACTGCGGTCCGTGATTTGCAAAAAGCCGTCGGCATCGATCGTCGCCACATCGCCCGTGTGGAACCAACCGTCGATGAGTAGCGCTTCGTGCTCTTTCTTAAAGTAGCTCGAAATGATCCAAGGACCACGGACCAGAAGATCACCCGACGTCTTGCCATCCCAAGGTATTTCTTTGCCGTCCGGATCGACGATCTTCATGTCGACACCAAAAACGGCGCGCCCCTGCTTCGCGAGTATGGGCAGCTTCTCCTCCCAAGAGAGATCGGCATGCTTCTCACGCAATGCACCCACCGTACCGAGCGGCGACATTTCGGTCATGCCCCAGCCGTGTAGCACATCGACACCGAGTTTTTGGAACGCGTCGATCATGGCGGGCGGACATGCCGACCCGCCGACACTCGTCCGACGGAGGCTCGTGAACCGCTTGCCCTCGCTCGCGAGATGATTCAGTAAGCCGAGCCAAACGGTCGGCACACCCGCGGCGCAGGTCACACGCTCGGACTCCATCAACTCATACACCGACTTACCATCGAGTGCCGCACCGGGCCACACCACTTTGGCGCCCATCATCGGCGCGCTATACGGCACACCCCAGGCATTCACGTGAAACATCGGCACCACGGGCAGAATGCAGTCTCGTGCCGAGAGAAACGTGGAATCGGGCAACGCACCGGCATAAGCATGTAAGGTCGTCGAGCGATGACTGTAGAGCACACCCTTCGGATCACCCGTGGTGCCGCTCGTGTAGCACAGGCCGGCAGCGAGTCGCTCGTCGAACACCGGCCAGGCGTAATCACCGTCTTGGGCGCCGATCCAAGCTTCATAGCTCAATAAATTTGGGATTCCCGAATCTTGGGGCAAAGCATCCGCTTCGCAGAGCGCCACCCAATGACGCACGGTTTTGCAATGCGGTGCAATCGCTTTCACGAGTGCTATGAAGGTCAGGTCGAAACAGAAAACACGATCTTCGGCATCATTGGCGATCCAGGCGACCTGCTCGGGTTTCAGGCGCGGGTTGATCGTGTGAACCACCCGTCCGCTACCGCTCACGCCGTAGTAAAGCTCGAAATGCCGATAACCATTCCAGGCAAGCGTAGCCACCCGGTCGCCCTGCGCGAGCCCGAGCGCATCGAGCGCCTGCGCGAGTTTCTTCGATCGAAGAAGCGCATCACGATAGGTATAGCGGTGAATGTCACCCTCAACGCGGCGGGACACCATCTCGACATTGCCGTGATGGCGCGCCGCATGTTCCAGAAACCGCCAGATCAGCAGCGGTTCATCCTGCATTAGTCCGAGCATGAGTCCCCCTTTGCGACGACGAACAGCGAATCGGGCATCGGCCGATCGAGCTCGAAGTCCGTCCAGATTATTTCGTTTTGTTTGACGCCGTCGTAATACAGTCGAACGAGTCCGGGCTGCACCCAGGAAACGCCCGACTTTTTGAAAAAGTTCGAATAGAGCCGCTCGTGCCATCCGCGCGATGTGGCGAAGCCGAGACGCAAAATCGCGTAGTCATCTTTTGCGATGGAGAACAGCGTCGTTTGATTCGAAGGATCGATGATTCGTACGACATAGACCGGTCTGCCTTCGACCGAGTCGTCGGGCAGTCGCTCTTGCCGAAACCCGGGCTCGATCGCGAAGCGGATCACACCGAAACCGAAATTCTCCGACCACTGCTTATCGGCTTCAGACGGGGGCTGCGGGCCCTCGAGCGTGTAGGAGCGCTGACCATCGAAGGTGATGAGCCGAGCACACTGACCCTGATGCCAAGACTCGATACGTACTTTGCCATCGGCGGCATGAGCCATGCCTTTCTGTTTGGGATAGACACGCCACATGTCGTAGCGCTCGTGGCGCTCGGGCCCATTCGGCGTGTAGAACACTGCATGGCCGCGCATCAGGAGCGTACGCGGATGAATCCAGGTCTCCCCGCCCGCAGCCGCTTGCGCGCGAGCGACGATCTCGCGAGCCGAGAGCGCTTCACCCTCTTGAGCTCGTAAAGAGACGCTACCCAACCAGCAGCCTAGGGCTGCCACGAGCATGAGCACCCGACTCATAGTCGGTCGTCCGAGATCAATTGAGACACGTCTACCGACACCCGACTCTGTCGTCCAAGCAAATCGAGCAGCACCATGGCCCGATCGGCTCCTTCCTCCATCTCGAATACAGCCTCAAGACTCGCATAAGGACCGGCGACGATGCGCAGCTTCTGACCTTGCGTGAACAAAGGCCGGCGAACCTGCGGCTCCTCGACACCCGAGCTCAGCATATCGATCAAAGATTGTGGAACGGTGGCGAAGGTACCACCGAACTTCACGAGCGAGGTCACGCCGACGGTGCTGCGT
>JBIIHO010000287.1:0-2619 GCA_044235605.1 Steroidobacteraceae bacterium
GAGTGTTCTGGCTTCGCACCGACGAAGAGATAACGCGGGAACAGCGGCTCTTCGATCCAGGTCCACTTGAGCCGTCGCTGCTTCTGCACACGCATGAGCGGACAGAGCACCTCGAAACCCTGACGCTCGAGGTGCTCCTGAGCCAGAACCTCGGAGCGAGGTTTGGTAAAGGCAACCAGCCAAGTGACCATGACGGTCGACAGTGTACCGATGATCGAGGCCCGAGACCTCAGGCAGCGGGCTTCGACCGCACGATCCAGTCGGTGACCGCCTGATCGAGAATTTCGAGAGGCATGCCACCGTTCATCAAGAGCACGTCGTGGAAACCCTTGATATCAAAGGCTTCGCGTAGCTCACGCTCCGCTCGCTCGCGCATACGCAAAATGGCGAGTTGCCCGACTTTGTAGCCCGTCGCCTGCCCCGGCCAAACCACGTAACGCTCGATCTCGCGGGTGATCTCTGCTTCGGTCATACCCGTCTTGGCGACCATGTACTCGATCGCCTGCTCGCGCGACCAGCGCTTCGAATGCATGCCCGTGTCGACCACTAGTCTCACGGCACGGAACATCTCCGCCTGCAGCCGACCCAAATCACTAAGCGGATCCTGTTCATAGAGACCCATGTCGGTTTTCGCGAGTCGTTCGGCGTAAAGCGCCCAGCCCTCGGCGTAGGCGTTGAACGGCAACACCTTACGCAGCAGCGGTACGCCCTCGATGAGCTGCGCCGCGGAGAGCTGGAAGTGATGCCCCGGCGACCCCTCGTGAACCATCAAGGTTGCGAGCCCGTACTTCGGATTGTCGGCCGTATTTTTTTGATTGATGTAGAAGCGACCCGGACGCGACCCATCGAGCGCCGGCGGATTGTAATAACCACCGGGTGAAGAATCCTGCGAGTATTCCGGTACGCGCACGATCTCGAGCGGCTGCGGCGGAATCGTATTGAAGAACTTGGGCGCTACAGCCATCACCCGCGCATCGAAGGCCTTCAGATACTCGAGCATCTGCGCGCGACCGGCCTCATCGTTCGGGAAGAGCTGATCGGGGCGGTTATTGAGCTGATTGACCCGATCAGCGAGCGTCGCACCTCGAATACCCTCGGCCTCCAGGATCGCGAGCATCTCCGTCTCGATTCGAGCCACTTCGCTGAGTCCGAGCTGATGAATTTCATCGGCAGAGAGATCCGTCGTGGTGTTCGACTTGAGCGCGGCCGAGTAAATCGCCTCACCATTTGGGATGCGCCAAATACCTGCGTCGTGGTTCGCAGTTTTTCGCAGCTCTTCGAAGAGGGTGATCATGGCCTCGTAACCGGGAATCACTTCACGCTGCACGATGTCGGTCGCCTCGACGAGCATGCGCTTGCGATCGGTCTCCGAGAGACCCTCCACCTTTTCGAGCTTGGCGGGCAGCGTCGTCACAAGCGCATTGCTCGCCGCGCCGCCCTTGACGAAGGCGCGCATACCCGTGAGCGCCTGGTCGATCACGAAATCCGGCGGAACCACGCCATTGGCACGATCGTCCTCGACCCGGACTTTCACCTCACGAAGCACTCGACCGAATTCTTTGAGGCGCGATAGATAGCGCTCTGCACTGCGCTCACTCTTGATGACGTGACCGTCGGTGAGGAATTGCGGCAGATCGACCGTTGCACCGGAAATCTGATTGACTCGATAACCGGAATGCTCGAATTCACCCTGGCGGATGATGTCGTCCAGGAACCACGCCGTCACCTTCCACGTGAGTAGCTCCTGACCCTCGAGACCCTCCGGCCCATAACGATCGAGTCCCGCGCGCGCCTCGCGCATCCGCTCGAGCATGCGCTTCTCGTTCGCCTCGGTCTGGTCATCGAGCTTGCCACTGTGAAAATCGAGCGGCGTATCGTCGATGAGGCCGAGCTGCGTCAGTACCTGTGGCGAGGACAGCGCCAACTGGATCGTGATCTTGTTGACGTAGTTGTTGAGTCCGACCGGCGTGAACCAGAACCACATCGACGCGCCGGCGACCGCCAGCACGAACAACCCGAGGAACCACGCCAAAAACTTCTTGAGAGTCTTCATCGGAACTCCGCGCTTTTTGATAATGGTGGAAAGGGAGTCCACCATATTAAAGTCTTAAGTAATTGATTTAATTGAATTTAAATAAAGATTTTTAAATAAGTACCCCCAAGGATACCCCCTTTAAGGCGATCCTTAAGGATGTTCGTTGCATCCTTAATTATATGACGGCGCGACTCCCGAACCCTCAAACCCGTCGTCGCATCCCGAGCATTTTGACTGACCCTCTACCCCTGCCCGACTGAAGAAACTAGCCTAGAGACAATATAGTTGCGGTTACTTGGAGGACCTTCGCATGGTCAAGCGCGCTCCGAAACTAGTCGCGGTAGCCCTCGCCCTCGCAGCACCTTTCGCTGCAAACGCGGCGCTAATAGAGAAAATTAAAGTGGGCAATTGGGAAGGCGGCGCTTATAACGATGACAACACGAAAGCCTTCCTGTCTTGCACCGTTGGAACGACTTTCGTCAACGGAACGTACTTCAGCATCTCGTCCTATGCACTTGGCGGTACCGGGATCGGAGTTTTCTCACCGGCCTTAAAACTGCAACTAGGAACACCTATTTCTGGAA
>JBIIHO010000002.1:0-21064 GCA_044235605.1 Steroidobacteraceae bacterium
AAATGGCGATGCGTCGCTGATGCTGCTGGGTGAATTCGGTTCGGGTCGCGAGGCCTTCGCCCGTTTCGTACACGATAATAGTCCGCGCTCGGTCAGGCCTTTCGTATCGATCATTTCGAGTGCGCTGCGCGAGACCGATGCTGAAGCGGCATTGTTCGGCAGTGCAAGCCATAACGGATTTCTCGATCAGGTGGGCGACGGGACATTATTCATCAATGAAATCGGCGATCTTCCGCCATCGGCACAGCGGGTGTTGCTCGGACTCGTGGAGACCCGACGTTACAGCCGCCTCGGAGATACGAAATCCAGAGCATTCGAGGCGCGCATCATTTGCTCGGCTCAGCACGACATCGAGCAGGGATCGCTGCGCCGTGATTTGCTTTCCCATCTGAGCGCCGTGGTCGCTCGCGTACCGCCACTGCGGGAATACGCCGAGGATGTGCCGGACTTACTGCGGCATTACGTCGACCGCTTGGTCGACGGCGAGGGCCTCGGGTTCCGACGCTTCAGCATCGCTGCGCAGAACCGTCTGCGCAATTATCCTTGGCCGGGCAACGTCCAGGAGCTTCGAACCATGGTTCGTCGGTTGCTTCTGCAGGGCGGGGGCGAAGAGGTTTCACTCGAAGAGATCGAGCGCGAACTTTCGCAGGTAGTGCCGCCCGCCGAGACGTTGGTCAAACAAGATCTATTGGCGCTTGGTTTACGCGAGGCGAGAGAACACTTCGAGCGCGCCTATCTGCAGCAGCAGCTTCTGCTGTGCCACGGGAAAGTTGGCCAGCTGGCCAAGCGCGTCGGAATGGAGCGCACACACCTTTACCGGAAGTTGCGTGCTCTCGGCGTCGACTTCCGTAGCGTCTCGGACGACATCGAGACCTAGTCCCCGACCCGAATCACCATCGTATCGATTTCCGCACGCTGTAACGCTGCGCGAGTTCGGTTTAGATCGTTGAGATTGCTCACTGGTCCGATGCGGACTCGGTGCAGTACTTCACTCTCTATGGCGATGCGCTGGACAGCAGATTGCACGCCGAGGCGCAGCAGCTTGGCCTGTAAGCGTTCCGCTTCCTCCAGATTTTTGAACATCCCGAGTTGTAGGACATATAGCCCGGGCCTTTCGATCGGAGTGTTAGGTACGGCCGCTATGGGTGCTTTGGGGTCGGTCTCTGGGACGACTACCTCACTCTTCGGCAGCATTCCGTAGAAATCGTATTCCCGCTCGGGCTCTGGGGCCGAGACTGAGGCCGGGTCACGTCGAACCGGTCGCGGCGTAGGCTCATTTTCCTCCGCAGCGAGCGCGGCATCCTTTACCGCTTGTTGCTGCCAAAAAAATACACCTACGGCTACGGCAAGACCCGCTGCGAGCCCCGCGAAGAATTCTCTCGAAAAATTGAATTCTGTGCCGCCGCGTCGGCCTGTACGTTTGAAGTCGCGGCCGATGGGCATCTTGTTCACATCGACTCCGGAGCCGACGCGCCTAGGAGCGCGAGGCCATTGCGAAGGACGCGCTGCACCGCTAGCAAAGCATAGACGCGAGCGCTGCGAACGTCCGGTTCGGGAACGAGTACGCGCTCAGCGTTATAGAACGCGTGTAAGGTGGTCGCGAGTTCGCGCAAATAGTGCACGAGAGCGTGGGGCGCACGCTGCGCAGCCGACTGCTGGATGACTTCGGGATAACGCGACACACAGGAAAGCATCGCTTCGGCCTGCGGTCCCGCCAGTAGAGAGGCGCCCCGCTCTAAAACGATGTTGCGCGCCGTCTCTGCGTCGTACTCTATGCCTCGAGCCGCGAGTTCCTTCATGACGCTCGCGACGCGGGCATGCGCATACTGCACGTAGAACACGGGGTTCTCGTTGGTCTTCGATTTTGCGAGGTCGAGATCGAAGTCGAGTGACTGATCATTGCTGCGCATCAAATAGAAAATTCGACATGCATCGTTGCCTACTTCTTCGCGCAACTGACGCAGCGTGACGAAGTTGGCCTCTCGCTTGCCCATCGACATCTTCACGCCGTTTCTGAACAGAGCGACAAGTTGAATCAGTGGTGCTTGGAGGCAATCGCCGGGATGACCGAAAGCTTGCAAGCCACCGCGTACTCGGGTGACGTAGCCGTGATGGTCGGCGCCAAGCACGTCAATGAGCATGTCAAAGCCGCGCTCGCGTTTATCGAGGTGATAGGCGATATCGGAGGCAAAATAAGTTTTGACGCCGTTCTCACGTACGACAACGCGATCTTCATCATCTCCGAACTGGGTGGCCTTGAACCATTCCGCGCCGTCTTTCATGTACAGCAAATCTTTGGCGCGCAGTCGCTCGAGTGCGCGCTCGACAGCGCCGCCTTGAGTGAAAGCGCGCTCCGAAATCCAGTTATCGAAGTGAACGCCGTAGGCGTTTAGATCATCGCGAATCTCTTCCAGCATCGCGGCGATACTCGATTCCAGCACTCGCTCCCACGCGGGTTCGCCGATGAGCTCGCGACATCGCGTGATCAAGGCATCGATGTACTTTTCTTTGTCGCCCTCGGGCGCATCGGCAGGCAGTCCGGCGAGTACTGTCGCTGCAGCGTGTCGCAGCGCAACGCCCTCGCGCTGATGCAACGAGGCTGCGACGGGTCGAATGTAATCACCCCGATAACCGTTTTCCGGGAACTTAAGAACTTCGCCACATGCTTCGAGGTAACGAATCCAGACGGATACCGCGAGGATCTCCGTTTGCCGACCCGCATCGTTGATGTAGTACTCGCGAGTGACGGTATCACCTGCTGCAGCGAGCAGATTTCCGAGCGCATCTCCGAAGGCGGCCTGGCGTCCGTGCCCCACATGCATGGGTCCCGTTGGATTGGCGGAGACGAACTCGAGCAGCACCTTTCGCGGATGTTCGGGACGATGACGTCCGTAGGCCTCGCCCTGTTCATGAATGCGTACGAGCTCGCGCGCGTAGAGATCTTTAGCGAGAAAAAAGTTGATGAACCCGGCGCCTGCGACTTCGACGCGTTCGATGATGGGCGATGCGGGCAGTGCGGCGATGATGGCCTCGGCGATCGCCCGAGGCGGTTTGCCTGCCGCTTTGGCAAGCCGCATGGCGATATTCGAGGCGAAGTCGCCGTGCGCGGAATCACGCGCCCGATCGAGGACGATCATCTGTGAATCGACGGGGCCGGCGAGCAGAGAGCCCTCGAGTGACTGCAGCGCGCGCTGCAGCAGGATGTGCAGATCTTCTTTCACGGGCGCGATTCTACCGGGTCAGAACAGTTCGAGCGGGTCGACATCGAGAGCCCAGCGAACTCTCCTAGCCTCGGGCAGCGCCTCGATGGCTGGAAGCCACTGATCGAGCAGCCGATGCAGCGCCCCTCGATCGGCGCTTTCCAGAAGCAGCTGAGCATGATGGCGGTCGGCCCGTCGAGCCATGGCCGCCGGCGCCGGCCCCAGCAGTCGAACGGCCCCGATGTTGAGCGTTCGGGTTATGCGTCGCGCGGCTTCGAGAAACTTGATGGCGGTCTCCGCCTCGGTGGCGGATGCGCGCAGTGCTGCGAGCCGAGAGAACGGTGGCCAGGCAGCGCTACGCCGTTCCTCGAGTGCGGCCGACGCAAAGGCGTCGTAGCCGCCCGTGAGCAAACCCGAGAGCAGGGGGTGTTCGGGATATTCGGTTTGGATCAGCACTTCGCCGGGGCGACTCGCCCGACCTGCTCGCCCGGCCACCTGGACGATGGTTTGCGCGAGCCGCTCAGCGGCGCGAAAGTCGGTGCTGAAGAGACCTTGATCGGCATTGAGTACGACGACGAGCGTGAGTGAGGGGAAATCGTGTCCCTTGGCGACCATCTGCGTGCCCACCAAAATCTTTGCCTCGCCGCCAGACATACGTGCCACCACGGCCTCGAGTTCGTCGCTACGTCGGACGACGTCGCGATCGAGTCGAGCGATTCCAACCCCCGGGAAAGTTTCGGCGAGACTTTCTTCGATGCGCTCGGTGCCTTGTCCGACGGTCTTCACGGCGTAGCCGCATTGAGGGCATTGGCGCGGCAGGTCGCGATCGGCACCACAGTGATGACAACGTAGTCGTGCGGCTTGACGGTATACGGTCATGCGCGCATCGCAGGACTGGCAGGGCGCCACCCAGCCACAGGCCGTGCAGGCGAGCGTCGGGGCGTAGCCGCGTCGATTGATGTACACGAGCACCTGACCGTCCGCGGCGAGATGACGCTGGATAGCCGACACGGCCGTGGTCGATAGTCCCGCGTGAACGCGCTCTTGCCGCAAGTCGACAAGGCGCAAGGTCGGTGGCGATGCCGAGGCTGCGCGATCGGGCAGCGAAAGTCTGGTCAGTCGTCCCGAAGCGGCATTGTGCAGCGATTCGAGAGAAGGAGTCGCCGATCCGAGCACGATCGGAATATCGAGTAGATGTGCGCGTACCAAAGCGAGGTCGCGCGCCGAATAACGGAATCCTCCTTCCTGCTGCTTGAAGGACGAATCATGCTCTTCGTCGACGATGATGATTCCGAGCGACGGGATGGGCGCGAAGACCGCGGAGCGGGTACCGATCACGAGTTGCGCGTGACCACTGTGCGCGGCACGCCAGGCAGCGAGTCGCTCCGAATCCGTGAGCCCGGAATGCAGTACGGCGAGGGGCGTCTGCGGAAACCGCCGCGCAAACCGTCCGACCAGTTGGGGCGTGAGGCCGATTTCGGGTACCAGCACGAGTACACGTCGCCCTGCTCGCAACTGCTCTTCAGCGAGCCGTAGATACACTTCGGTTTTGCCGCTGCCCGTGACGCCGTGCAGCAGCCACGCGTGATATTGGGTCACGCCGGCAGATTGCATGGCCTCGAGCACCTGCCGCTGTTGCGCGGAGAGTTCGGGGCGGATATCTCTCGAGGCCGAGTCTTCGGTAGTGACCGGCTCGCTAGGCTCAAAGAAAGTGTCGCGTGAGGCAGAGATCAACCACTCGCGCTTGGCGAGCGCCTTTGCCGCCTCTCGCCAACCCGGCAGTCGTTCGTTGAGCTCTTCGACATCGAGACCCCGAGCGCCCGCTGCGACGAGTCGCTCGAGAAGCTCACGCTGTTTCGGGGCGCGCTTGGGTTCGCCCGCCGTGTGCGCAACGACCCCGGCATCGGTGGCCGCCCAGTACTCAGTCTGCGAAACGAGGGGTGCACCCTCGCGCAGTAGTTTGGGCAAGGCAGCAGCGATCACTTCGCCGATCGGGTGGTGGTAGTACTCCGTCGCCCATCGAAGCAACTTCAGGAGAGGGGCGTCGAAAGTGGGCTCCGGGTCGAGCGTTTTCGAGATCGTCTTGAGTTTGGACTCTTCGACGTCGGACTCGGACTCCAGCGAGATGGCTACACCGACCAGTTGGCGTCGTCCGAAGGGTACGGAGACGCGACTGCCGAGAGTCGGCGCCGGGACGTCCGTCTCGATCCGGTAGTCGAACGTTCGCCGCAACGGCGTGTCGAGCGCCACTCGGCAGATCGACGGTTTCGGTGCCTTAAGTTTGTCCACAGAGGGTGTGGATAACGTTGTGGATAGTGGGCTTTTCAAGCGAAAAATCGCCGCGTTTTCTGCGGATTTTCGTTGGCTTGGTTAAAGATTGACCAGATAATAAAAAATTCAATAAAATCAATAACTTAAATTGAGATGTATGAGTTTGCAGACACTCTTATGACGCATTTGTGAATCCGTTTCTCCGCGACCTCGCGCAAGTTACTGATTTACCGTGACCTACTCCAGTTCGTGAGAGTCACTCCGCTGATCGCGACGAGACCTCCCACCATCATCGAGATGAGCAAGGGCTCGCCCAAGATCAGGGTGCCGAACGATACGCCGAATACCGGCACGAGATTATTGAACACTGCCGTACGCGCCGCGCCGAGACGTTGAAGACCCTCGGCGTACCAGACGAAGGCGAGTGCGGTGCCCCCGGCGCCAAGATAGACGATCGAGCCCCAGGCTGCGACCGAGACTTCGTTGGCTTGCCAGGCATCCCACTCGAAAGGCATGCCGACAGTCAGCATCAAGGCGCCCCATAGTGTGGTGACGGTGGTGATCGCGAGGGGCGATGCCGCAGCCTCCCCGTCGAGGGCATAGCGGCCCACAACCGTGTAAATCGCCCAGCAACAGGCGCCCCCCAGCATCAACCATTCGCCGAGCCCGACCCGCTGCAGTAAGAGCGATGGATCACCCTTCGAAAGGACGATCCAGACGCCGGTCAGCGCGAGAAGGATGCCTAACCATCGATGGCGCTGCAGTCGTTCTCCGAATACGAGAGCCATGGTGAGCGCGGTCAAGATGGGATTGAGCGCGACGACGAGTGCCGTGCGCCCGGCTGGAATGAGTTCGAGTGCTCCGAGAAACAGCAGGTTGTAGAACACGAGGCCGAAGAGGGCGAGAAGCGCCGTGAAGCCGAAATCACGGGGTCGAAGCCGAGGCAGTCGTCCTTCGACGACAATCAATAGCGGGGCGAGGATGGCGAACGCCACCCAGAATCTCAGTGCGGATATCGTGAAATGCGGAAGCTCGGGCGCCACGATGCGGCCCGCGATGAAGGTGCCGCCCCAGAGTGCCGCGACACCAGCGAGCCGGAGATACAGAGTATTCACGACGGAGAGTGTGTCACCACTCGCTCTCGCCAGGCGACATAGAGGCCCGCTGCGATGACGAGCGAGGCTCCGCTCAACATGACTGTGCCCGGCAATACCGCCCAGGCCACCCAGTCGATGGCGATGCCCCAAAGCAGCGCCGTGTATTCGATCGGCGCCACGACGGCAGCCGGCGCATTGCGAAAGGCCTCGGTGATGTAGTGCTGACCGGCTGCACCTAAACCTCCGACCGCCACGATGAGCCACCAGTCGGAGGGGCGGATCGCCACCCAGCCCGGAGCCGCGAGCACTCCTGCGACGACAGTGACGATCATTAAAAAGGTGAACACCATGGTCGATGAGCGCTCAGTACGCGTGAGGACACGCGCTGTGATGGCTGTCAGGGCGTAGCACAGCGCCGAGGCCGCGGCAGCTAGTCCTGCGATTAGCGGCAAGCCATCCGGGCGAGGTCTAAGAATAACGAGTACGCCGATGAGTCCGATGACGATGGCGAGCCATCGTCCTCGATCAACTTTCTCGCCGAGCCACCATGCGGCAAGCGCTGCGATCAGCAAGGGCGCAGCCATGTAGATCGAGTAGACCGAGGCAAGTGGCGCTTCGCGCAGGGCGAGCACGAAGGTCGCCAACATGATGATGCCGAGGATGCCGCGCACGAGGTGCAGCCCGAATCGCGAGGGCTTGAGTTCGCGAAGGCGACCCGAATACCACAGAGGAATGATCACGAAGGGCAGCGATGCCGCACCACGAATGGCAGCCACCTGCATCGGTGGGTAGTGCACTGCAAATAACTTGAGCAGCGCATCCATGAACGAAAACGCTGCAACGGCGATGAACATCGCCGTGACACCTCGACCACTGGTCGTCACTGGATAGAGCTCGCAGCCCCGTTCTTGATCACCTCGCCGCCTTTGAGCACGACGCTCACGCGCTCGAGTGCGCGGATATCAGCGAGTGGATCGTCATCGACGGCGATGAGATCGGCATAAGCGCCGGTCGCGAGCGAGCCGACTTGACCGGCGAGACCCAGCGCATCGGCGCTGTGAGTCGTCGCAGCCTGAATAGCCTGCATGGGTTTCATTCCGTAGCGCACCATCACCGCAAGCTGCTTGGCGTTGTTGCCATGCGGATAGATTCCCGCGTCGGTGCCGAGCGTCATGCGGATGCCTGCCTTCAGAGCACGCTCGAAGTTGCGCCGCTGGATTTCACCGATCATCGCGTCTTTCTGGATGAACTCCGCAAGCTCTCCGCGACGCTTCGACTCATTCTGCGTGTAGTCGGTGTTGTAGATGTCCATCGAGAAGTAGACCTTGTACTTCTTCGCGAGCTCAAGACCTTCGTCGTCGATGAGGCTCACATGCTCGATCGAGTCGACCCCCGCGCGCAGAGCGACCTTGATGCCGCTTGCACCATGGGCATGTACGGCAACTTTACGGCCATGCATCCGAGCTTCATCGACGAGAGCCGCAACCTCTTCGGGCGTGAACTGTTGCATGCCGGGCTGCGTGCCTTTGGAGAAGACGCCACCCGTACCGCAATATTTGATGACGTCGGCGCCATAGCGTACGTTTTGCCGGACGGCCTTCCGCACTTCATCGGGACCATCCGCAGTGCCGAGTGAGGTTTGTCGAAACTCAGGCGCGAGCAGGTTGCCGCCGCAATGTCCGCCAGTGATGCCGATGCCGGGGCCGGAGACCACGAGGCGAGGCCCAATGATGTCTCCCGCATTGATCGCGTCGCGCAGCGCGACGTCTGCATAACCGTCGGCGCCCAGATTTCGTACGGTCGTGAATCCCGCCAGGAGCGTACGGCGCGCGTTGGCAGCGCCGATCAGTGCGAGACGGGGAATCGAGAGACCGAGTCGCTCGTAACGCAGGATCGTCGGATCCGAGGTGAGGTGCGTGTGGGTATCGATTAGGCCGGGTAGCACCGTGGAACGAGAGAGGTCGAGCACTTGCGGGCAGCCTTGAAGGGCAGCGTCACTCGCAGGGGACACCCCCAAGATTCGATCGCCCGCGATGCGGATGACCTGATCGCGCGATACGGTACCGCGGTCGGGATCGATCAGCCGACCCGCCCTCACGGCGAGATTGCAGGCTGGCGTGAGGGCTGGCTCCTTTTGGACTTCCGCTTGGGCATTTAGGGAGCCGACGCTGATCATTGTCAGCAGCAGGGCTGAACGAGTGCCAAAACAGCGTAGTTGGCTAAAAAGAAGCGTTTTCATTGCTGTGAATCATAAGATAGACGAGCCTGAGTCATCCGGGATTCGTACAAAATACTCAAAAAAGGCAACTATCAATGACCAGTAAATTTGGTCTAGTAGGGCGCACAAAAGTTTGGGACTCGGTTAAGGTTCAAAAACTTGGAATTCGACCCATTTAGGAAGGGTCTGCATTAAAAAAACAACAATCAGTCGGAGCTTCCACGAGTGGACTCTTTGAGTAGATCGGACCGAGCTAAAAAATCACAGCTCGAGCCTCTGTTTCGTCATTTGCATCTCACCCCGGCCCTGGTCCTCGCAGCCCAGAACGAATCCGTGTCGATTTCGGATTTGGTCATGGTGCTGCGCTTAAACGGACTCGGCGGAGATCGGGCATGCCGCAAGTTGATCCATCGGCTGCATCGCCTCAATTTTCTCGTCATCTGAAGTGGGTAAGCGGGACGACAGGCGCGAAAAATCCGTTCGTATTTCGGCCGAGACAAAGAAGCTTTTGGTTGAACTGCGGACCTACCTCGAGTCGATGAAGCTTTAGTTTCACCGAGTCGACAGCAGGGTCAGTCGGACTGCTCGCTGTGTCTATTCTTCAAGGGTCGTCGATGCTGTAGCCGCGCGCTTTCATTCGCGCGATCACCCCATTCCGGCCGAACAGCTCGTCGATGGGAACAACCGCGAGCGTCACGTCGTGTTTCTCGACGGCCTCGACGGCCAGACGAAACCACCCGTCCTCGAATTGCTGGCGGATCCCAGCGATTTTCGGACTCTGCTGCAGTGCCGACCAGCATGCTTCGCGCTGTTCCGAGGCGCTCGGCGAGCGTAGAAGGTCGATGTTTCCGACCGACCACGCTTCGGCTTTGCGACGCGCAGCGTCGAGGTCGCTCTCCATCCGTGAGAGGGTCGAGCGGATACAGGCAAGCTCCGCATCTTTCGAGATGTTCCCCACTTCCGCCAAGGCCCCCTTGGGATCGTCGATCACGATGGTGGGTACGACGATCGGCACCTTACGAGATTTGGCGAGTTTTTCGACTTGGCGACTGACGTCGTTGCGTCCGGTCAGCCCGCTACGGGAGAGCGCTTCACGCCAAAGCTCTCCGGCGGCGATCAAGGGGCGGTGTTTCAGCATGTCGCGCTCCCGCGGCGCGTATTTCTGCCGCAAGGCTTCGAAGCGACCGAACACATCGGGCGGCAACACGGCTTCGAGTGACTGGTTTTCCGAGTTACCCCGCAGTTTGCGGTACTGCAGATAAAGTTGGACGGCTTTGATCGGCCCGATGTCCGCATCAACGTCACTGCGAGCCGGGATGATCTGCTTCGCGCGCGACAGGACGTTCTCGACCTCACGGGAGCGCCACTGCAACTTCTTGGGGAGCGGGCTCAAGGTACCGAGCAGATACAGGGTGTTATCGCCATTGCGAACCTTCCAGAGTCCGGGGCCCGCGGCTTCACCGATGATCGTGACCTCTTCGATCTCGCCGGATTCGATCTCACCCGGGGTGCTGCCCTCCAGGCGAATCGGCTCCCCGGCCGGCTCGCCGATCGGATCTGTCGTTTGTGCCGACAGGTTGGCAGAGCCAAGGAGCGCTCCCAGGAGTACGGAAAAAATTATGGGGGGGCGATTCATCGTGAGTTTGATTGAGACCAACCGCCCGACGGCGAGTTCGGAACCGTTGAATGTTGTAACAAAACTACCGTAAATTACATCGGAGATGTCGAGTCTGGATCACGAAGAGTTCGGTATCGTCGCACGTCCTGCGGAAGGGGTGTCGCTGCGCCAGCATGTGCTGCGCACTGACGTCGCCGGCATGCCTCTTGAATGGATCGACTACCGCGAAGCGGCGCGGCTCTACCACCAAGATCAAATCGCCTATACCTGCGGCACGCCACTTTTTCGGCTGTTCGGTGGGACCAACGCGCTGACCGGCCGTAGAACCGTCCTCGAGGTCAACTCCATCATCGCGACGGTAGGGCAGAGTGGTAACCCGGGTCACCTGCGCAACGATTACGTCCCGCCTCTCAATAATCAAACCCTGTTCCGGCGTGATGCTTTCCTGTGCCTATATTGCGGGGAGCGTTTTTCGACCCGAGATCTCTCGCGTGATCACGTACGGCCTTTTAGTCAGGGAGGCCGCGACGTCTGGACGAACGTGGTGACGGCTTGTCGACGGTGCAACAACTACAAGGCGTGGCGGACGCCCGAGCAAGCCAAGATGCAGCTATTGGCCGTGCCCTTCACGCCGACCTACGCAGAATATATTTTTTTGAAGGGCCGGCGGGTGCTCTTCGATCAGATGGAATACCTGCTCGCGCATTTCCCGCGCAGCAGTCCGTTGCATGGGCGTATCAAGCACCTGATGGCCTGACCGTCATCGTGGGCGTGCCCACGGCGCCGCGGCCGGTACAATGAGCCGTGGTTTATCTCGTTGACGCCTCGGTTTACGTCTTTCGCGCGTATTACTCGCTGCCCCCCGACATGTTGGACCGTGATGGGAATCCGGTTCACGCCTTGTTCGGCTTCGCCCGCTTTCTCGGCGATCTCGTGGAGCGCGCCAAACCTCGCTACCTCGCGGTGGCGTTTGATGAAAGCCTCGAGACGTCGTTTCGTAATCGAATCGACCCCTCGTACAAAGCGAACCGTGAGCCCGCCCCGCCGGACCTCAAACTTCAGTTCGAGCGCTGCAGGGAGTTTTGCCGGCATCTGGGTGTCGCGGACTTCGGCAGTGGCGAGTATGAGGCCGACGATATTATCGGCACCTTGCATGCGCGTTTTCGTGCAGAAGGCATGCCTGCCACGGTAGTGACACGAGATAAAGATCTCGCCCAACTCATTCGTGAGGGCGACATCTATTGGAACTACACGGAAAATAAGCGGCTGACTTACGATCAGATCGAGCCACATTTCGGCGTCGCCCCTGAGCGATATGCCGACTACCTCGCTTTGACGGGCGATGCGGTCGATAACATCCGCGGCGTACCGGGTGTCGGACCTAAGACGGCAGCGGCCTTGCTGCGCGATTTTGTTTCGCTCGAGGAGCTTTACGACAATCTCGATGCCGTTGCGCAGCTCCCGATCCGCGGCGCTGCCAAATTGCCCGAGAAACTGGAGCGTCACCGCGACGAGGCTTTCCTTGCGCGCCGACTGACGGAGATCGTCCGAGATATGCCTATCGAGTTCGATCGCAACACGCTTCGTCCGCGTGCGCCCGATCTAGATTCTTTGAGCGCATTCTACGATCGTCAGAATTTCGGACCGACATTACGTAAGCAAGGCGAGCGACTTGCTGCGCTTCTCGATGCTCCGGTCTAGTGAGTCGCGCATGAATTGGCGTTTTTACCTGCCTCAGCATTGGCCGATGTGGGCTGCGTTGTGGGTGCTCAAGTCGCTCGCACGTCGCGACTACCCCTCGTCGCTGCGATTCGGCAGACGACTCGGCGAGTTCGCTAGACGGCTGCCCTTGCCTCAGAAAAAAGTCGTGCGTCGGAACATCGAGTTGTGTTTCCCCGATATGCCCGAGGCGGAGCGTCAGCGTTTGTTGGAGCGTCATTTTTGTGAGGCTGGCATCTCGCTGCCTGAGACTGCACTGGCATGGTTCATGCCGCGTGAGCAATTACTCTCGCTCGTTCGCTTCGAAGGTCTCGATGAGTTCGATCGGCTGATCGCATCGGGCCGTGGCGTTATTTTGCTTGCGGCGCACTTCACTACGCTCGAGATCGGTGCACGATTCATCACCGCTGCGCGCAAAGTCCACGCTGTTTACAAGCCTTCGAGCAACGCTCTGCTCAGTGATTTTTTCCGAAAGTATCGGGGTGCGGTTGCTGCCAGCATGATCGCGAGCGATGACATTCGCGCCATGGTGCGTGTGCTGAAGGCGGGTGGAGCGGTGTGGTACGCACCCGATCAGGCATTCCGGGCCAAAGGCGCTGAGATGGTGCCGTTTTTCGGAATCCCCGTTGCGACGAATACCGCCACGTCACGCCTCGCGAGACTCACTGGAGCTGCGGTACTGCCGTATTTCGTGGAGCGCTTACCGGGCGAGGAAGGCTATGTCGTACGTATCGGGCCGGCACTCGAGGATTTCCCAGGGCCAGACAGCGTATCCGACACACTGAGGCATCATGCGTTGATCGAAGAAGAGGTTCGGCGTTTGCCTGCGCAATATCTTTGGTTACACAAGCGGTTCAAGGGGTTGGACCCCGAGTATCCTGTCCAATATTGATCTTCAGGGTTTATCGATGAGCCAGAACAACATCGAATCGGTACTTCACGAGGCTAGAGTTTTCGCCCCGGATCCGCTTTTTAAAAAGGGGGCTCGCCTCGGGGCGAATGATCTCGCTGCGCTGCATCGAAGAGCCGAGTCCGATCCGCTCGGCTACTGGACCGATCTCGCGCGGTCGGAGATCGCTTGGCATGAGCCGTTCACTCAGACGCTCGATGACTCTACCGCGCCAAATTACCGCTGGTTCGCCGATGGCGAGCTCAACGTGTCTTACAACTGTCTCGATGTGCATCTTGCCGATCATGCTGATCGAACAGCGATTGTTTTCGAGGGGGAGCCGGGTGACGTTCGTCGTCTGACCTATCGGGAATTGCATGCCGAGGTATGTCGCTTTGCCAACGCCTTGAAGGCGAGGGGAATTCGCCGTGCAGACCGGGTGGTGATCTACATGCCTCTCGTTCCCGAGGCGGTGATCGCCATGCAAGCCTGTGCCCGCATCGGAGCGATCCATTCGGTGGTGTTCGGCGGGTTCTCAGCCATTTCTTTGAAAGACCGTATCGAAGATGCCGGTGCGCGCTGCGTCATCACCGCGGACGGCGGACGACGCGGCGGTAACGTCATTGAGCTCAAAGCGGCCACCGACAAAGCGCTTGCTGAGGGTTGTCCCACTGTCGAATCGGTATTCGTGCTGCGACGTACGGGAGAATCCGTACCGATGCAGGCGGGCCGCGATATCTGGTGGCATGAGGCCGTGAGTGGCATATCCGACCAATGCGAGCCCGAGTGGGTCGATGCTGAGCATCCGCTCTTCTTGCTGTACACCTCGGGCTCGACCGGTAAACCGAAAGGTATCCAGCATTCGAGCGCGGGCTATTTGCTCGGCGCCAAGATGACGAGCCGTTGGGTGTTCGATCTGCGCTTCGATGATGTTTTCTGGTGCACGGCCGATGTCGGCTGGATCACGGGCCACAGCTACGTGGCCTACGGGCCGCTCGCCGCAGCGGCGACGATCGTGATGTACGAAGGCGCGCCGACCTATCCTGACGGCGGCCGATTCTGGAGCATTTGCGAACGTCACGGCGTGACTGTGTTCTATACAGCGCCTACGGCGATTCGCGCGCTGATGAAGCTCGGTGATGAGATTCCCGCGAAGTACGATCTTTCAAAGATTAGATTGCTCGGCAGCGTCGGTGAACCGATTAACCCCGAGGCCTGGATGTGGTACCACAGCGTTATCGGCCAAGGACGTTGTCCGATCGTCGATACGTGGTGGCAGACCGAGACTGGGGCGATCATGATTTCGCCGATTCCGGGGGTCACCTCAACCAAGCCAGGTTCTTGCACGCAGCCGCTACCCGGTGTGTTCGCTGATATCGTCGATGACGAGGGGCGCAGCGTGACGACGCCGGATGCCGGTGGGTATCTCGTGATCCGTAAACCTTGGCCATCGATGCTTCGCACGATTTGG
The DNA here is from genome assembly GCA_044235605.1 of Steroidobacteraceae bacterium. Classification (GTDB taxonomy): domain Bacteria; phylum Pseudomonadota; class Gammaproteobacteria; order Steroidobacterales; family Steroidobacteraceae; genus UBA964. Next base: position 14,484 of record JBIIHO010000002.1, read on the forward strand.
GGTGATAACGAGCGCTACCTCAAGACCTATTGGGATAAATTCCAAAACAGGTTCTACGTCGCGGGCGACAGCGCCCATCGTGATGCAGACGGATATTTTTGGATCATGGGGCGGATCGACGACGTACTGAATGTCGCGGGCCATCGTCTCGGTACCATGGAAATCGAGTCGGCGCTGGTGGCACATCCGCGTATCGCCGAAGCTGCGGTAGTCGGTAAGCAACACGAGATCAAAGGCGAATCCGTATTTGCGTTCGTGGTATGCCGTGGTGAGCGCCCGACCGGCGATACTCGCGCGTTCGAAAAAGAGCTGCGAGATTGGGTGACCGAGCAGCTCGGGGCGATCGCTAAACCCGATGACATTCGATTCGCCGAGAATCTCCCGAAAACCCGATCGGGAAAGATCATGCGTCGACTGTTGCGCGCCATCGCTCGTGGCGAACCGATCACTCAGGACGTGAGTACCCTCGAGAACCCGGCGATCATCGACCAGTTACGCGGCCTCGGCTGAACGCGGCGATTGCCGTATCGGGAAAATCCGTGAACACGGCATCGATACCGAGCTCGGCAAACGCTCGATACTCGGCCGCAGGGTCATCACCGTAATCTGCTGCGAGGTGAATGGCTTCGTTTCGAAACGTCCACGGATGAACCTGTAAGCCCGCAGCGTGAGCCAACTGAACGAAGCTCGTGGGCGCGACCGTTTGTCTGCTGCGTTCCGTGGTGTCGGTGGCATCCGTTCGGCGCGTGCCGATCAGATGGCGTTTCCAGGGGCCCAAGCCATCGACGTACTCACGAAATGCGATGAATGTTTCAGGTCGCGTGAAGTCCTGTGGAACCTCTCCTTGTGGGTAAAGATTGCACTGGCCGGTCGAGCTCCATCGCGGGCGAGGGGCAACACTACCGTCGTCGCGAAGCTCTCCGCCATCCAGTAACTGAATGAGTCGAACGTCTGTGAGTGATCGCAGCCACCGCAAGTTCCCTGACTCGAACGACTGAATGAATACGGGCGAGTCCGGAGTCGTCCAACTCGCTGCGGCAAGCGTCTCGAGCAATCGAGGCTCGAGTGCAAGACCGAGCTCGCAATGCCAAGTGGGATGCTTCGTCTCGGGGTAAATCCCGATCGTCCGTCCGCGCGCCTTTGATTCGCGTTGAGCGAGATCGATGATCTCCTCGAGGGTAGGAATCAGAAATTGACCATCGAATTCTTTGGGACGATCGTTCCTGGGTTGGATCGCACGGAGCGTGCGTAACTCGGCAAGCGTGAAATCTACGGTGAACCAGCCGGTGACCGTCATCCCATCTAGGGTCAAGGTTCGTTTCCTGGCGGCGAACTCGGGTCGACTCGCGACATCTGTGGTCGCGCCGATCTCAGGCTCGTGACGTGCAACGAGATATCCGTCACGAGTCGATACCAGATCGGGTTCGATGAAGTCGGCGCCCATTTCGATCGCGAGTCGATAAGCCTCGAGCGTGTGCTCAGGTCGGTAACCGGAGGCCCCGCGATGGGCGATGACGAGTGGAGCGGCCGCCGTATTCACGGTGACTATCATTGACAAGAGAACGCTGAGAAAGCTGCCCGCGCCGCGCATGGTGCGACAATACAAAACTCGCGTGACGAAGAGGTGACGTCGAGTGTCATGCAGAGGTTCTCGCTGGTACGAGTGGCTTCCGGAGCACCATGAACCTGAGGTCTGGCCGTTTAGGCTCGCCGAAGCGAGCATCGCCATATGGGAAAGCAGCGGTCTCACCGGTTCGTGAGTAACCCCGCCGCTCATACCAAGCAATGAGCTCCGGCCGTTGCTCGATGACGGTCATGGTGATCTGAGAAGCGCCCCATGAGGTGGACGCAAATTCTTCGGCCGCCGCCAACATCGCTTTGCCGAGTCCACCGGATTGAAGTGCGGGCATGATGGTCAGCATGCCAAGGTAGGCCCCCTCGTCACGTCGTTCGAGTTGGACACAAGCAGCGAGGCGACCCTCGCGTTCATGCACGAGCATGGCCCGATCGCCTGCTATTTCGCCGCGTGTGATGAACTCGACCAATGAGGCGTCGTCCGTGCGTTGTCCTCCGAGCAGATCGGCTTCGGTTGTCCAGCCTACGCGACTGCTGTCACCGCGGTAGGCCGAGTTCACCAGTGCAACGAGCGCTCTCGCGTCGCTCGTTTTGGCAACGCGCGTGATAAGGGGAGATATCTGCGTCATCAATCCTCGGCGATCTTTCCGCGCGTCTCCGCCATCTGCTGAGCGCCCAGTCTGAGTTCAAGACGACGGTTGAATTCCTCGGGGCCGAAGGCCCGTTGAGCGAGTACGTTCATCGGGTCGGTGCGATAGCCCACTTCCCGAACATAATGATCGTAGCGTTGCTGCTCGAGTCGCTCATCGCGAGAAAGTGGCTGACGATCGGCTTCGTCGAGCCATTGAAACCAACGACCGACGAACTCCTCGAGGTAGCTCTCGCAGGTGGCGATGTTTTCCTCGTTGAGATCGCCCATTACGCTCGTACATACGGGGGACATCAGACCGCGCAGGTAGGTGCCATGGCTCCAGTTCCAAGTGAAGTTCGGTAACCCCCTGAAACGGATCGCACTGGCGTTGGCCGGCTCGTAGTAATGGTTGACGTAATCGAGATTCATGCGCAGATCGACTCGGGGCGTGTAATCCGCATAAAAGAATAGCTTGGGCACGGTTCCGAAGATGATCACGAGATGGGGCACTCGGCTCTGCTGCGACAAAAACACCGTGGCGTTCATATCGAGCAAGCTGGCTTTTCGATTGCCGAGCCAAGAGTGCACCAGCCACTCGACGCGCGGACCCGTCCAGGCGTTAAAAGAGCCCTCCATCGACTTATCGAGCGAGGTGAAGTACTCGTGACCCGCGGTCGCCGGGTGTTTGCTCACCGAGAATCTTTGTTTGACGCGATCAACGATCCCCGAGTGAATACCCCAGCATCGCTCCCAGGCCCGACTGACATCGACGTTGGGCTGCTCGGCGAGAAACTCGGTGATGGTCTTGACGTCGAGTTTGGTGCTGGCCGTTTGTGTAGTGGTGTTCATGTTTGATAATCCCCCGTACTTGATCGGCAAGTTAGCCGCTCGCCCGAGGTTCTGCTAGCCTCGAACTCATGAATATGGAGCGCCGAAAGTTCATCGCAGTGGCTGGAGCCGCAGCGACGCTGCCCCTCCTGTCGTCTTGTTCGCGTGGTGGTGATGACGTGCGTCGCCCTCCGGGCGTTCCAGTGAGCCCCTTCGGCGACGACAGCACTGCGGAGGATGTGACGGCAGGCGTCGATCTTCGGGGTAAGACGGCGCTTGTCACCGGCGCGACATCGGGCCTCGGTCTCGAGACCATGCGTGTGCTTGCGCTGCGCGGTGCGCATGTGATCGGCACGGGCCGCACACTCGAGAAGGCGAAAGCCGCATGTGAGAGCGTCGAAGGGCGAGCCACGCCGGTTGCACTCGAACTCGAGCGCTGGGACACGATCGTCAGCGCGGCCGATCTCATCAAGACGCTCGGCATGCCCATCGACATGCTGATCTGTAACGCCGGCATCATGGCATTACCCAAGCTCGAGCAGGCCTATGGTCTCGAGAAGCAATTCGTGGTCAACCATCTCGGCCACTTTATTTTGACAAATCGGTTGTTGCCGCAAGTTCAGGCCGCCCCCCAGGGGCGCGTGGTGATCGTATCGAGCCTCGGTTACCAATGGGCGCCTGCGAGCGGCATCGAGTTCGACAATCTCGATGGTTCACGCGACTACGAGCCCAACAAAATGTACGGGCAATCGAAGCTGGCCAACGGACTTTTTTCTTTGGAGCTGTCTCGGCGGTTGCGCGAGGCGGGCTCCGCGGCCACCTCGAACTCCGTACATCCGGGCATCATCCTGACTAACCTCGGTCGACACTTCGATCCATGGAAACGCACGATGGGGCGGCTCATCGGTTGGACTTTCATGAAGACCATTCCGGAGGGTGCCGCGACCACCTGTTACGTCGCGACGGCAAATTCGTTGGCCGGTGTCAGTGGACAATATTTTGAAGACTGTAATCCTGTAGTGCCGATGCCGGGAAAACACATGGATGATGTCGTTCTTGCTCAAAAGCTCTGGCAGAAATCTACCGAACTCGTCTCGGAGTACCTCGTATGATTCGCATCGTATTCATCACATTCTCTTTGTTGGCAGCCAACCTCACGCTGGCGCAAGACGTCGCGTCTGTCGCCACCAAAGCCCAGACCGCATTTCTGTCAGGCAACTCGGCAGAGCTCACTCGGCTAGCCGCCACGACATCGGCCTGGTCGTCGTCCCAAAATCCTAAAGAGCTTTATACCCACGCCTACGTGCAATTTCGCCTTCTTCAATTGGCGATCTCAGCCAAGCGGGAGAAAGACGCTGCGCGTGCCGGCGATGCCTGCAACGACGCCCTCGATCTCGCCTTGAAGCGCGATTCGAAATCGGCAGAGGCTCACGCCCTACAGTCCGCGTGCTACGGATACCTCGCCAATCTTGGCGGAATGGGCGCGATTCGTAATGGATCTCGTAGTGGCAAGAGTATCGAGGCCGCGCTTGCGCTCGATGCGCGAAATCCGCGGGTGGTCTTGATCGATGGATTCGGCGTTTATTTTCGACCAAAGTTTGTCGGTGGCGATAAAGGCAAAGGCTGCACACGCTTCAAAGAAGCCGCAGGGAGCTTCGATGGCGTCGGCGCAGCAGCTCCGCTATCGCCTAATGGTGTCAGTTGGGGTGCGGCCGAGGCCCATTACTGGGCGGGCCGCTGTGCTCGAGATGCGGGCGACGCAGCCGGCGCTCGAAGAGAGTTCGAACGCGCACTCGCATTGGCCCCCGAGTTTGCGGCAGCTGCGAAGGCGCTGGGGCGTTAAAAGATTCCGGTCGCAAGCCCTGCCGCGAGTGTCGCGCCAAGATCGTGGCAGCGTCCGAGTGCCGCAGCATCGGGGTCACCCACCACGATGATCGGCTCGGATACGCTTTTCCATCGATAGCCCGCGACGATACGCTCGACCGCCGTTCGGGTTCCCGTACCGTCGTTACCGGCGCTGATGAATAGACCCCAAGGGAGCCCGGCAGTCCGGTTTTCGCAGGGGTAGAACGTGCGGTCGAAGAAATCTTTGAGCGCTCCGGACATGTAGCCGAAGTGTTCCGGAGTGCCGAGGATGACCGCTTCAGCCCACAAAAGATCGTCTGCATCGGCGTCTAGTGCGCGACGCTCCCGTAGTTCGACGTCTGCCGACGAATGACGGATCCCGCTCGTCACTGCAGCGCGCAGCTTTTCGGTTCGACCTCCAAGGTTCCCACCGTAGACGATAAGTAAACGGCGAGTCATCGAGATCTTTCCTGTCCGTCGATTCGACCGAGGCTCCTGAACCACTCTATAGTCATGTCATGACCCCGCCATGCATTGATGGCGAAGATGGAGAGTATGGCGATAAGCCCGCCGAGTCCGGCGAGTGCCATGTCACGATGGGCATCCCACTCGTCCCCCTGCGTTCCGAGGAAAGCCGCACCCAGATTGCCGCCATAGACGATGGCGGCTCCCCACTCGATGAGTTCATATAAAAGAGATGACGACATCACGATGTCTACAGGTAGAAAGTAGCTCCAAAACCCACGAACCTTCGCGAATAAAACGAGGAGCTCTCGAACGGGTAGAACAAGAAGAAATCCGTATGCAAAATGGACAAGGCGGTCGTAGTGGTTCCGATTGAAGTCGAGCGCCTCACTGATCGACATACCACTTAGATTTCGCAAGGCTTCGTCGTAGGGGACGAGCGAGTAGGTGAAGTGAGCACCGACCGCATGCAAACAAAAAAATATGAACAGCAGAGAGTAGGACGTTGTCGAGAGCGGCAGCGCTCGACGTGTCTGCCACAGAAAAAAAACGCCAAGTACAAGTAAAGCGTTTTCGAGGATCCAGGTATCGCGATCGTATGGCGCGATAGCCAAAACCATCCAAAGCATCGCGAAAGCGAGAGCGAGGGTTTTGAGATAGCGGTTTCTGGTCACGACCTAGAGTTTACCCCTGTCGAGGGACGAGCCAAGTTTTGCGATCGTCAACCGTGCGATTCAGTTCTTCTCGACGGTGTACACCACCTCGGCGCTCGACTCTTTGCCTGCTTCGGTACGCAGCGTCCAGCGGTCATTGATGCTGTAACGGAGCTTGAGCGTATTGATGGCCTCTGCGAGAGACACACCGTAACTCACGTAAAGACGGCTAGAGAGATACTTTCCGAAAACCAGCGAGGTTTCGTTGGCGAGATTTTGCTCGATACCCACATCTTCGATACCGATGCGCTGTCCGAGTTGCTGAGCGAGGATGGCTCCACCCTGAGCGATCAAGGTATCGCGTCCGGAGTTACCCTGGCCGTTACCTTGCGCCGATTCGAGAGTACCACCCGCAAGAATCAGCGAAACGACCTGCGATTGCGGCAGGGTGGGCTCTGAAAAGAAGGTCATCCGTGGTTCGCGTAGCGAGCCTCGTACGTTGACGCCGGCCCGTACGTCGGGAAACTCTTTCGTCGCTCGGATCTCAACGCCCGGATCATTGAGCAGCCCTCCCGAGAAGATCA